>CAJUMD010000014.1 GCA_910587275.1 uncultured Kineothrix sp. | reverse complement strand
ATGTAGCTATAAATTCCTTGATTTTTTAAGGGAAATCACTTGACAATATAGGGAGAGGATTTTTATGAACACATTGGTACTTGTCCTGATTTCGGTGGCAATTCTCCTCTGCGGTTATATTTTTTACGGCAGATGGCTTTGCAAACAGTGGGGCGTAGGTGAGGGGAAAGGGGAGACGCCGGCCCATGAAATGGAAGACGGCGTCGATTATGTCCCGGCAAAGGCACCCGTCCTGATGGGACACCATTTTTCTTCCATTGCAGGCGCAGGCCCTATTACCGGACCGATAAATGCGGCATTGTTCGGATGGCTGCCCGTCTGTCTGTGGATACTGGTAGGCGGTATTTTCTTCGGGGGCGTGCATGATTTCGGTGCACTGATTGCATCCCTGCGCCATAAAGGACAGTCTATCGGCGAGGTAATTTCCGCCAATATGAGCAAACGGGCGAAGATGCTGTTTTTGATTTTTGCATACCTGACCCTGCTTTTGGTGGTGGCGGCATTTGCGTCCATCGTGGCTACTACATTCGGGGCGAAATATGACGAGGCGGGAGTTCTCGACAGGGCGGCAAGCGTATCCAATGCGTCCGTTGCCATGGTATCTTTACTGTTTATCCTGATTGCCATCGTCTTCGGTTTCTGTGTATACCGCAGGAACATGTCCATGGGGGTATCCACGGTTTTGGGCATTGTGGCGATTGTTGCCATTATGGCGGTGGGCATGAATTTCCACCCGATATATCTGTCCACGAAGGCATGGATGATTATTGTGGGGATTTACATAGCGGTTGCGTCTGTGGCTCCGGTATGGATTCTGCTGCAGCCCCGTGACTATTTAAGTTCGTTTTTGCTTTATGCCATGCTTGCGGTGGCGTTTGTGGGCGTAATCGGCGCACATCCAAATATTGATCCCGAATTGTTTCCGGCGTTTACGGGTTTTGCCGTGGACAACGGCAACGGGATGCAGTATCTGTTCCCGATTTTGTTTACTACGGTTGCCTGCGGGGCGATTTCCGGCTTCCATTCGCTGGTTTCCTCCGGTACCACATCCAAACAGCTTGATAAGGAAACGGATGCGAAACCCATCGCTTACGGAAGTATGCTGCTTGAGTGCGTACTTGCCATCCTGACCGTCTGCGCCATTGCCTATGCGAGACAGACCGGGCATACGGCGGGCGCCACGGATATTTTTGCCGGAGGCATTGCGGCCATGGTGGCGGCGATTCCCGGACTGGCAGGACTGGAAAACATCCTTTATACGCTGCTTGTCCTCACCTATTCCGCTTTCTGCCTGACCTCCCTGGATACGGCGACCCGTTTGGCGCGTTTTATGTTCCAGGAATTTTGGCTGGAACCCGGGCAGACGGTTGCCGACGTGAAGGAAGGGTATAAGAAAGTGCTGGTAAATCCTTATTTTGCCACGGCTATTACGGTTATCGCGGGTATTTTCCTCGGCATGACGGGATATGCCAAGATTTGGGGTCTGTTCGGTTCCGCAAACCAGTTATTGGCGGGACTTGGTCTGCTTGCGGTTGCGGCATGGCTTGGCAATATCGGAAAGAATAATAAAATGTTCCTGTTCCCCATGGCGTTTATGATGGTTGTGACCATCAGCTCCCTTGTCATCACGGTAAAGAACCAGGCAGGCATGATAGCGGCAGGCGGGGCGGATTGGGGGCCTTATGCGCAGGTAGTTCTTGCAGTCCTTTTGATTGTCCTGGCAATACTTTTGGTTATCGAAGGAATACAGACTTTGTTCGGGAAAAAGAAGGCGGCTTAAGTACATAAAAACGCTCTTGACAAGCGGAGGATTTTTCACTACAATTGGAAAAAGAAAAATATGTAATGGATATATGGATAGAAGCTGTGAAGGTGTATGCGTAAAGCAGTTGCCGGACAGAATGCCGGAATAACAGGATGTTATGTTTTTACGCAGTCAGAACCGCATTTTCTGCCAGAGAGGGGAAACCACCGGCTGAAAGTTTCCCTGAGTTTAAATGCGGGTTTGAAATTCCCACCGGAGCTTCCGGTAAGAACACTGTATTCCGTCAGGCGGAACCGGGCGGTTTGGAGCATGGTTGAAAATTGCTTTCTGTAAGGTGCCGTTTTATTTTGCGGGAATGAATTTTCAAATACACGTCAGGCTGGGCAGAGGAAGGAATACGGTAAGTAGTACAGGACGCCGGCACACGTTACGTGCAAAAGCTGTCCGCCTTTTGGGATGTGCGTCCGCAGGCGGGAAAAAGGGTGGTACCGCGGTAATTCCGTCCCTGACATTATGTGGTGTAGTGTCAGGGGCTTTTTTATGCACAGCCCCGTGCAGAGGAATTATGCCGCTAGGGCGGCGCACGGGGCGCGCGGAGCAGGGGAAAATTTGGAAAGGAAAATTAAAAGGAAGGAAGAACAGATGAAAGAGAAATTGGAACAGATTAGGGCAGAGGCATTAAGGCAGATTGCATCCAGCGATGCGCTGGACAAACTGAACGAAATCCGTGTCAATTACCTTGGTAAGAAAGGGGAACTGACGGCGGTGTTAAAAGGGCTTAAGGATGTAGCGCCGGAAGAACGTCCGAAAGTGGGACAGTTGGTAAACGAGACGAGGGAGGAAATCGAGAAGGTGCTGGATGCCTCCAAAAAGAAAATGGAGCGGACGCTGCGGGAAGCGAAAATGAAGGCGGAAGTCATCGACGTGACGCTTCCGGCGAAGAAAAACAACGTGGGACACCGTCACCCCAATACCATTGCGCTGGAGGAAGTGGAGAGGATTTTCATCGGTATGGGTTATGAGGTGGTGGAAGGACCGGAAGTGGAGAAGGATTATTATAATTTTGAGGCGCTTAATATTCCGGACGGGCATCCGGCGAAGGATGAGCAGGATACGTTTTATATCACCGGGGATATTCTGTTAAGGACGCAGACTTCTTCCACGCAGGTACATGAAATGGAGAAGGGGCGTATCCCAATCCGCATGATTGCGCCGGGAAGGGTATTCCGTTCCGATGAGGTGGATGCCACCCATTCCCCGTCGTTCCACCAAATCGAAGGGCTTGTTATCGACAGGAACATTACATTTGCCGACCTGAAGGGTACATTGGCGGAGTTCGCAAGGGAACTGTTCGGGGAAAAGACGAAAGTAAAGTTCCGCCCCCATCATTTCCCGTTCACGGAGCCAAGCGCCGAGATGGATGTTTCCTGCTTTAAGTGCGGCGGAAGCGGCTGCCGGTTCTGTAAGGGAAGCGGCTGGATTGAGATTTTGGGCTGCGGCATGGTACATCCCCATGTTTTGGAAATGAGCGGCATTAATCCGGAGGAGTATACGGGATTTGCCTTTGGCGTGGGGTTGGAGCGGATTGCGCTCTTAAAATACGAAATCGATGACATGCGCCTGCTGTATGAGAACGATATCCGGTTTTTGAAACAATTTTAAGAAGGTTTGGAAAAGCGGCGGAAACAGGATGAAAACGGAGAAATTTGCGGAAAGGATTGAGGAAAAACAATGAATACGGCATTATCATGGATTAAGGCATATGTACCGGAGCTTGCGTGTACCGATCAGGAATATTGCGATGCGATGACCCTGTCGGGAACGAAAGTGGAAGGGTTTGAAAGATTTGATAAAAATTTGGACAAAATAGTGGTGGGACAGATTCAGAAAATCGAACGGCACCCGGATGCGGATAAGCTGATTGTCTGCCAGGTGGATATCGGGAGCGGAGTCATCCAAATCGTAACGGGAGCCCCCAATGTGAAGGAAGGGGATAAGGTACCGGTAGTGCTGGACGGCGGTAAGGTGGCAGGCGGCCATGACGGCGGTCCGCTGCCGGAAGAAGGGATTGTCATTAAGGCGGGAAAACTGCGCGGGGTTCCTTCCAACGGCATGATGTGTTCCATTGAGGAACTTGGAAGTTCCAGGGAGATGTACCCGGAAGCGCCGGAAAGCGGTATTTATATTTTCGGGGAAGATGCAGAAGTGGGGAGCGATGCGGTGGAAGCGCTTGGGCTGCGGGATACCGTGTTTGAATATGAAATCACCTCCAACCGGGTGGACTGTTACAGCGTGCTTGGCATCGCAAGGGAAGCGGCAGCGACGTTTGGCAAACCGTTTGTGGCGCCCAAGGTGGAAATAAAGGAAAACGGGGAACGGGTGGAGGACTACATTTCCGTGGAAGTACAGGACGCGGATTTATGTCCCAGGTATACGGCGAGGGTCTGCACCAACATTAAAATCGGACCTTCCCCGAAGTGGATGCAGAGACGGCTGGCAGCCAGCGGCATCCGTCCCATCAACAATCTGGTGGATATCACCAACTATGTAATGGAAGAATACGGACAGCCCATGCATGCGTTTGATTTGGATACCATTGCCGGACATAAAATCGTGGTAAAAAGGGCAAAGGACGGGGATGAGTTCCAAACGCTGGACGGACAGATGCGGAAGCTGGACGGTGATATCCTGATGATTTGCGATGCGGAGAAGGAAATCGGCATTGCCGGAATCATGGGAGGGGAAAATTCCAAGATAACGGACAATGTGAAAACGGTATTGTTTGAAGCCGCCACGTTCCATGGTACCAATATCCGTAAATCAGCCAAAAGGCTGGGACTGCGCACCGATGCATCCGGCAAATTTGAAAAAGGGCTGGATCCCCACAATGCGGAAGCGGCCATCAACCGTGCCTGCCAGTTAATCCAGCAGCTTGGCTGCGGTGATGTGGTAGGGGGTATCGTGGACATCTGTGCACCCATGAAGGAGAATACGAAGATTCCGTTTGATGCCGCTGCCATCAATAAGCTGCTGGGAACGGATATTTCCAAAGAAGATATGCTTGCCATTTTCGGGCGCATTGAATTAAAATATGAAGAAGGGACACAAATGCTGGAAATTCCTTCCTTCCGTCAGGACTTACTGGGGCAGGCGGATATTGCGGAGGAAGTGGCGAGGTTTTACGGCTACGATAAGATTCCGGTATCCCTGCCGAACGGGGAAGCCACCACGGGCAAACTTCCATTTAAGCTGCGGGTGGAGCAGAAAGCCAGGGATATCGCGGAATACTGCGGATTTTCCCAGGGAATGTGCTACTCCTTTGAAAGCCCGAAAGTCTTCGATAAGCTGTTGCTGCCGGAAGACGATGTGCTCAGGCAGGCGATTAAGATTGCGAACCCGTTAGGGGAGGATTTCTCCATAATGCGGACGGTTTCCCTGAACGGTATGCTGACCAGCCTTGCTACCAATTATAACAGAAGGAATAAGGACGTACGCCTGTATGAGCTGGGGAATATTTATGTGCCGGAAGCCCTGCCGCTGACGGAGCTGCCCGATGAGCGGATGCAGTTTACGCTTGGCATGTACGGAGAAGGGGATTTTTACACGATGAAGGGTGTGGTGGAGGAATTTTTTGACTGCATCGGCATGAAGAAAAAAACGGTGTATGATCCCGCGTCAGGCAAAGCCTTCCTGCATCCCGGACGGCAGGCGGACATTGTTTACGAAGGTACCGTGGTGGGCTATTTGGGTGAGGTGCACCCGGAAGTATGTGATAATTACGGAATAGGGACCAAGGTATACGTTGCCGTACTGGATATGCCCTTGGTAGTACCTTTTGCCACCTTTGACCGGAAATATGAAGGAATTGCAAAGTATCCAGCGGTATCCCGCGATATCAGCATGGTGGTGCCTAAGACGGTGCTGGCAGGACAGATTGAAGCCATAATCGGGCAGCGGGGCGGTAAAATACTGGAAAGCTGCCATCTGTTCGATATTTATGAAGGGGCGCAGATTAAGGAAGGATATAAGTCCGTGGCTTATTCCATTACGTTCCGTGCCAAGGACAGGACGTTGGAAGAAAACGACATTACGGCTGCCATGAAGAAGATTTTAAACGGTTTGGAAAGTATGGGAATCGAACTGCGCCAGTAATGGGAAAAGGATTCCTGTTTGCCGGGAATGAGAATGGAAATAGGAATAGGAATGGACAAAAACATCAGAGAGGAAAAAGGCGGGAGGTTTGTGCAGCGCACAAAGCCCCGCAGAACGCAAGCCGCGTAATGCGGCAGAAACGAGGAAAAAATGGAAAGAAAAAATGTATGGATGACTTATAACGAAAAGCAGTTAAAAGAGCTGGAAAGCCACGCGAAGGAGTATATGGACTTCTTAAACGAGGGAAAGACGGAAAGGGAATGCATTGACGGGATTGTCAACCGTATCGAAAAAGAAGGCTACCAGGAACTGCAGACCCTGATGAAAGGGAAACAGACGTTAAAAAAAGGGGATAAGGTATATGCGGTGTGGATGAACAAATCCATTGCCATGTTCCAAATCGGGAAAAGGCCCATGGCGGAAGGCATGAACATTTTAGGCGCCCACATCGATTCCCCGCGGCTGGACATCAAGCAGAATCCCTTATATGAGGATGGGGGCTTTGCTTACCTGGATACCCATTATTACGGCGGGGTGAAGAAATACCAGTGGGTGACGATTCCCCTTGCCATCCACGGCGTGGTGGTGAAAAAGGACGGAACCACCGTGGAAGTGAATATCGGGGAGGCGGAAGACGACCCGGTATTCTTTGTTTCCGATTTACTGGTGCACCTTGCGGCGGAACAACTGGAGAAAAAGGCGGCAAAGGTCATCGAAGGGGAAGCGCTGGACATCATTATCGGCAGCAAACCGCTGGTTATCGATAAAAAAGGCGATAAGGAAAAAGAGAAGGAGAAGGGGGAGAAGAAAGAAGGAAAGAAAAATAAGGAATCCGCAAAAGAAGCCGTAAAGAAAGGCGTGCTTTCGATTTTGAAGGAAACTTATGAAATCGAGGAGGAAGATTTTATTTCCGCAGAACTGGAAGTGGTACCGGCAGGAAGGGCAAGGGAAGCGGGATTTGACCGCAGCATGATTCTTGCTTACGGACAGGACGACAGGGTTTGTGCCTTTTCCTCCTTAAAGGCGATGCTGGAAGTGAAGGAAACGGAGCGGACGGCGTGCTGCATTTTGGTGGATAAGGAAGAAATCGGCAGCGTAGGCGCTACCGGTATGCAGTCCCGCTTTTTTGAAAACATGGTGGCGGAGGTGATGAACCTGACCGGGGAATACAGTGAACTGAACGTGCGCAGGTGCCTGGCGTCTTCCTGTATGCTGTCCTCGGACGTAAGCAGCGCTTATGACCCTTCCTATGCAGCCTGCTTTGACAGGAAGAATGTGGCATACCTTGGCAACGGCATGGTATTTAATAAATTTACGGGAGCCAGGGGAAAGAACGGCTCCAATGATGCCAATGCGGAGTACCTGGGGCATATCCGTGCCATTTTCGATCAGGAGGACGTCCATTTCCAAACGGCGGAGCTCGGAAAAGTGGATTTGGGCGGCGGCGGGACCATCGCTTACATCCTTGCCCTGTACGGGATGAATGTCATTGACAGCGGCGTTGCCGTACTGAACATGCATGCGCCCTGGGAAGCTACCAGCAAAGCGGACGTATATGAGGCGAAACGGGGCTATGTGGCGTTTTTGGAACATGCTTCCTTATCATAAAAGCGGAATCGGAATGGGAAGTGGTACGGGATATGGAAAATACGGAATTGGAAAATATGGAATCAGGAAATACGGATTTAGGAGATACGGATTTAAAAACATCCGATTTTTATTTTGAGCTTCCGCCAAATCTGATTGCGCAGGATCCCCTGCCTGACCGGTCGGCATCGAGGCTTTTGGTTCTGAATAAGGATACGGGGGAAACGGAACACCATATATTCCGTGAAATCGTGGACTATTTATCGCCTGGGGACTGTTTGGTGTTAAACAACACGAAAGTCATTCCCGCAAGACTGATGGGGCAGAAGGAAGGTACCGGCGCATCCATTGAGGTGCTGCTTCTAAAAAGGCTGGAGCAGGATGTTTGGGAGACTTTGGTGAAACCCGGGAAGAAGGCTAAACCGGGGACGGTTCTCCGTTTCGGGAACGGTATCTTAAAGGGTGAGGTACTTGACGTGCTGGAGGAGGGAAACCGCAGAATACGGTTCTCTTATGAGGGCGTTTTTGAGGAAGTGCTGGACCGGCTGGGGGAGATGCCCCTTCCGCCCTATATCACCCATAAGCTGGAGGATAAGAACCGTTATCAGACGGTATATGCCAAATATGAAGGCTCGGCGGCGGCGCCCACCGCCGGGCTTCATTTTACGGAGGAATTGTTGGAACGAATCAGGGAAAAAGGGGTAGAAATTGCCTATGTCACCCTGCATGTGGGTCTTGGGACGTTTCGTCCGGTGAAGGCGGAGCGGATTACGCAGCACCATATGCATTCGGAATATTATGAGATAAGCGGGGAAGCGGCGGAGAAGATTAACCGGGCGAAACGGGAAAAGAAGCGGGTTATCTGCGTGGGAACCACAAGCTGTCGTACCGTGGAGAGTGCGGCGGACGGAGACGGCAGGGTGTCGGCAGGCTGCGGGAACACGGAAATTTTTATTTATCCGGGATACCGGTTTAAGGTGCTGGACGAGCTAATCACCAATTTCCACCTGCCCGAATCCACGCTGGTGATGTTGGTATCCGCACTGGCGGGCAGGGAGAACGTTTTGGCGGCTTACCGGGAAGCGGTTTCGCTGGAATACCGGTTTTTTAGTTTTGGGGATGCGATGCTTATTTATTAACACCGTTTCCGTACATTTGTAATGTTTCTCACAAATTCCTTTACAAAAAAAGATTATTGGTATATTATTATAATGGTGTATCGGTTTGGAAGAAAAGTGATTGCCGGATATATTCGTAAATTCTATTGCAGGGGGTCTGTGTGTTATGGGTGCAGAAGAAAAAAGGGGTTCTAGGAGAATGGATTTGGAATCGCATCTGATTATAAAGCGAATCGATAATGGTATGGAGGACTATATCAAAATCGGTACGCAGGACTTATCCAAAACGGGATGCGGTTTTGTCAGCAAGGAAAACTTGGAACTGGATACCATTTATGAATCTCATATAACGATATGGACAAAAGAAGTCATCCATGTACTGCTGAAGATTGTCCGGAAAGTACAGCAGGAAGACGGGTTCCTGTATGGGGCTATTTTCATGGGACTGTCCGAGGTGGATGCATTCCGTATTGAAGTATACGACATGCTGGATCAGGAAAACAATAAACAGTAAACGGAAGCCGTGTCTGGCGGAAAATGAAATGCCGGACGGTAGCAGTACATAAAGAAAGACCTGCGGTAAGGGTGAAAGCAGGTCTTTTTGTCGTGTCCGTATGTATATGTTCCGCAGGCAGCCCTGTCCAAAAAATATCGCACATGTTTCAGGCAGTGCGGGTTATCTGTCCCCGCATAACTGCCGTAAATCGCGGTAAAATTCCGGGTAACTGATGGAGACGCATTCGCTGTCCACAATGTCCGTTTCCCCTTCCGCCATCAAGGAGGCTACGGCGAAGCTCATGGCAATCCGGTGGTCGCCGTGGGCATGGATGACTGCACCGTGCAGGGGCTTATCTTCCGACGGTTTCCCGTGGATAACCATGCCGTCTTCCGTGGCGGTAATGTCACAGCCCATGGCGGAAAGGTTTTCCACCATGACATCGATGCGGTTGGATTCTTTTACCTTCAGTTCCGCGGCATCCCGAATGACTGTGGTGCCGTCCGCCATTGCCGCCATGACGGCGATGACGGGAAGCTCGTCAATCAGGGTAGGAATGATATCCCCTCCGATAACGGTCCCGTGGAGGTTGCTGTGGGTCACGTGGAGATCCGCAGTCGGCTCTCCTTCCCGGTTTTCGTTTAAAAGAGTAACCTGTCCTCCCATGTCTTTTATGACATCCAGGATACCGGCCCTGGTGGGATTGATGCCCACATTGCGGATGAGGACATCGGCGTGGGGGACAAGCAGCCCTGCGGCGAGAAAATATGCCGCGGAGGAAATATCCCCCGGCACGCGGATGTCCTGCCCTACCAGCATCGGACGGGGGAGGACCGTGGCGGTAGTGCCTTCCGTGCGCACGTCGGCGCCGAAGGTACGTAACATCAGTTCGGTGTGGTTGCGGCTTAAGGCAAGTTCCGTAACCGAAGTGGGGGAATCCGCATACAGCCCGGCAAGGAGGATAGCGGATTTCACCTGGGCGGAAATGACTGTTGGGCTGTAACAGATGCCCTTTAGGGGACCGCCGGTGATTTTCAACGGGGCACAGCCGTTTCCGTTTAGGCTTTCGATGCGCGCGCCCATCAGGGAGAGCGGTTCCATGACCCGTTTCATGGGGCGTTTTTGGATGGAGGCATCGCCCGTGAGCGTGGTCTCAAAACACTGTCCGGCGAGGATGCCGGAGATTAAACGGGTAGTGGTGCCGCTGTTGCCCGCATCGAGGATGCCGGAAGGGGCGGAAAGCCCCAAAAGCCCTTTTCCATGGACGGTGATTTGTTCCGGTTTGTTATCGATTTCGATGCCGAGACGGCGGAAACAGCCGATGGTGGACAGGCAGTCCGCTCCCTGCAGGAAATTGGTGACCCGTGTTTTCCCTTCGGAGATTGCGCCGAACATAACGGCGCGGTGGGAAATGGATTTATCGCCGGGGACGGTGATTTCCCCTTTCAGGTTTTTGGTTTTATGGAATATCATGAAATGCGTCCTCCCTGTGTATGTGGTAGTGCCGCCATGCCGTACCGGCGATGGCAGAGGTGTCCGTATCATTTTTTTTCGTAAATGGCATAGCCGTGTTCCCTTAAGAGTCCTGCGGCGCATACGGCGTCGTTCTCCCCGTAAAACTCTATACGCAGTGCGCCTTCCGCCCGCTCCCTGTTGTGGACGATGCCGATATTTTTTATGCCGATCCTGTTTTTGGCAAGGAGGGCGGCTACGGAAGCCAAAGCCCCCGTTTCGTCCGCAATATCGGCGGTAAGGGAGTAAGATTTCTTAATGGGACCGCTGGATGCTTCCGCGAAGGAATCGCGGTAGGTCTGTGCCCCCTGGAAGAAGCCGTAAAGGGCATCGGCATTTTTCCGCTCCAAATCCCCGCGCACGAGGGTGAGGGAGCGGATGTAATCATCCAAAAGCCGGAGGATATTGTCCGTATTGGTCAGGCAGATTTGCTGCCACATGCCGGGAGAGGAAGATGCAATCCGCGTAATGTCCTTAAAGCCGCCGGCGGCAATTGTTTTCATGATGCCGTTGTCGGAATCGCTGTCCTTGACCAAATGCACAAGGGAGGCGGCGATGACATGGGGCAGGTGGCTGACGGCGGCGGTGACATAATCGTGTTCCCCGGCGCTTAATACAAGGGGAATGGCGCCCATGGCGGCGACCAGTTCCCGATAGGATTCCAGCTTTTTTGCGGGTACTTCCGCCGTCGGGGTGAGGATGTAATATGCGTTTTCCAAAAGGTGCGCTTTGGAGTTGGCATAGCCGAACCGTTCGCTGCCCGCCATAGGATGCCCGCCGATAAACTGCGCGGAAAGCCCGAGCGCGCGTATGCGGTCATGGATGCCGCCTTTTACGCTGCCCACATCCGTTAAAAGACAGGAAGGGGAAAGGTATTTTTTCAGGGCGGCAAGATTCTGGCCGTTGACGGAAACCGGGGCGCAAAGGAAAATAAAGTCGCATTCCCCAAAAGATGCGCCGATTGTATCCGTAACGGTGTCCGCAACGCCTTCTTTCCGTGCCAGTGCCAGGGTTTCTTTGTCCGTGTCGTAGGCGGTCAGCCGGATATCCGTGATGGCGGCTTTTAACGCCTTGGCGATGGAACCGCCAATCAGTCCAAGACCGATAAAGCCCACTTTTAACCGGGCGTTTGTTTTTATGGAATCAGTAGGTAATGCAGCCATAATCTCCTCCGTATTGCCCCAAAGACCGTCAGTCAATGGTAAATTCCCGTCCGAACAGGCCGCACAGCGGCTTCAGTTCATGGGTCAGCCGGTCAAATTTTTCAAAAGTCAGTGACTGGGGACCGTCCGAAAGGGCACAGGCGGGATTGTTATGCACTTCAATCATTAAGCCGTCCGCGCCGCAGGCAACGGCAGCCTTTGCCATCGGGGGAACGTATTTGTAGGCGCCGGTGGAATGGGACGGGTCCGCAATGACCGGCAGGTGTGTCCGTTCCCGCAGGACCGGGATGGCGCTTAAATCCAGCGTGTTCCTTGTGGAGGTTTCATAGGTACGGATCCCCCGTTCGCATAATACCACGTTTGGGTTCCCTTCTGCAATAATATATTCCGCCGCATTGAGCCATTCATCGATGGTGGCGCATAATCCCCGTTTTAACAGGACCGGAAGACCGGAGCGACCGGCTTCTTTTAACAGGATGAAATTCTGCATGTTGCGCGCGCCAATCTGGATCATGTCCACATACTTTACGGCGGCTTCTATGGCTTCCTGGCTGACCACTTCACATATGGTGGCAAGCCCGTATTCCTTACCGGCTTCCTGCATATAGCGTAATCCTTCCGTTTCCAGCCCCTGGAAAGAGTAGGGGGAGGTGCGCGGTTTGTAAGCGCCGCCCCTTAGGATGGTGGCACCGGATTTTTTCACGGCGCGGGCGATGTCCATAAGCTGGTCTTGCGTTTCCACCGCGCAGGGTCCCGCCATGATGGTCAGGTTGTCCGGTCCGATATGGGTGGCGCCTGTCCGGACAGTGGTCGGTTCGGGGTGGAATTTCTTATTGGCGAGCTTGTAGCTTTCCGTGACGGGGACGATGCGGTCCACATCCTTGAAGCTGATCAGGTTATCCGTGAGGAGTTTGGTCTTGTCCCCAACGACACCAATGATGGTGACTTCCTCTCCTTTGGAAAGGTGGGTCTGCAGCCCGTGTTTTTCGATATAGGACAGCACCGAGTCTACGCTTTGCGGCGCTGCGTTTGGTTTCATAATGACAATCATGATTTGTACCTCGTTTCCGTGTTTTTTACTTTGTGTTTGCTCCATGAACAGTCACAGTATAACGCGTCAACGTGCGAAAGTCAATGGATTCCGTTTTAACGATCTTTAGACGCATAACATTTCAGCCTGGAATGTTATGTTCGCAGGTGGAGGCGGACGCAGAAGCCAGGAGCGAAACCCCTGCCCGGTTTGTCTCTGCCACTCTGGGGGCTCTGCCGGCAGCTGTTCAAACCTGATGGCAAAAATGGGCTATTTCTAATTGTTCCCGAAGGTTGGTTTATGACCAAGGCGGCGAAACTCCTCACTTTGTTCGTCAGACAACGCCGCCTAATGCGGTCATAAACCAACCTTCGGGAACAATAAGAAATACCACCATTTTTTGAAACAGGTTTTGA
Organism: uncultured Kineothrix sp.; assembly: GCA_910587275.1. Taxonomy (GTDB): domain Bacteria; phylum Bacillota; class Clostridia; order Lachnospirales; family Lachnospiraceae; genus Kineothrix. Next base: position 30,226 of record CAJUMD010000014.1, on the reverse strand, counting down.
ACAGTTGCCGGCAGAGCCCCCAGGGTGGCAGAGACAAACCGGGCAGGGGTTCCGCTCCTGGCTTCTGCTGGATATCAAAAAATGTAATGCGTACACTACCATTCTTTTTTACCCAGCACGGGAGGGAATTTTTTACGGAGCGGCGGCAGCGGGAGTGTCTGTCCCGCAGCCTGTGGAAGCCTGCGCCATTCTGCTTAGAAATTCCCAGCCGGAAAAAGCGCACGGAAAACCGTGACAGGCACTCCCGCTGCCGTTGCTCCGTAAAAAATTCCCTCCCGTTTGTCCGCTTCCGAACATAACATTCCAGGCTGAATTGTTACTTGGGCGCTGGAAGACTCGGTATTTTTGGATGAAATTGAAAAAGAATGTGCAAATTGTTCAATTTCACTTGTAATATTCAGAAAGTTTTAGTAAAATAAACCCATGGGTTCTGGAATCCATTGCTGTTTACGCAATGAGGCACTAGGCATAATACCCAAAAACAGCAGAAAGCGGAGGAATTTATATGAATGTTTATACAACTGACAAGATTAGGAACGTCGTTTTGCTCGGTCATGGGGGATGCGGTAAGACGAGTCTGGTGGAGGCAATGGCATATCTTTCGGGTATTACTTCCAGGATGGGGAAGATATCCGACGGGAATACAGTAAGCGATTTCGGAAAAGAAGAACAGAAAAGGCAGATTTCCATTTCCACGTCGGTGGTACCGGTGGAATGGGAAGGCGTTAAGATAAATATTCTTGATACCCCCGGTTTCTTTGATTTTGTCGGGGAAGTGGAAGAAGCGGTCAGCGCCGCGGATGCCGCGGTTATCGTGGTTTCCGGCAAGGCGGGAGTGGAAGTGGGGACGGAGAAGGCATGGGAAATATGCGAGAAATACAAGCTGCCCCGTTTTATTTTCGTCACGGACATGGATGTGGATAACGCTTCTTTCCGCCAGGTCGTGGAGGATATGAAGGCTGCTTATGGAAAGAAGATGGCGCCGTTCCACCTTCCAATCAGGGAGAACGAGAAGTTTGTGGGTTACGTGAACGTCATTACCGAAACGGGTCACAGGTGGCAGGGCAAGGACGTGGTGGACTGCGAAGTACCGGAATACAGTAAGGCGAACCTGCAGTTGTGCAAGGATACGCTGATGGAAGCGGTGGCGGAAACCAGCGAGGAATTTATGGAACGTTATTTTGGAGGGGAGACTTTCTCCGAAGCGGAAATCAGGGCGGCGATGCGCACGAATGTCATTGACGGCACCATCGTTCCCATGACCATGGGTTCCAGCTTATTGTGCCAGGGTATTTACACGCTGCTTGATGATATTGTGAAATATATGCCCAGCCCGGAAAACAAGGAAATGGCGGGCATTAACTTAAAAACCAATGAAATATTCCAGGCGAATTTTGATTTCGCCAAAGCGAAATCCGCTTATATTTTTAAAACCATCGTGGACCCTTTTATCGGGAAATATTCTTTGGTAAAAGTATGTTCGGGCGTACTGAAAGCGGATGACCTGATTTATAACAGCGATAAGGACGTGGAGGAGAAGGTTAACAAGCTGTATGTCCTGCAGGGAAGTAAGCCTGCGGAAATCAAAGAGCTTCATGCGGGGGACATCGGTGCGATTGCCAAACTGACGGGAGCCAGGACCGGCGATACGCTGTCCACGAAGGCGACTACCATTAAATACGGCAAGGCGGAAATTTCCACGCCTTATACTTACATGCGGTACCGTGCAAAAAATAAAGGAGATATCGATAAGGTGGCACAGTCTTTGCAGAAGATGTCCCATGAAGACCAAACGTTAAAGGTGGTAAACGATGCGGAGAACCGCCAGACATTGATTTACGGTATGGGAGACCTGCATTTGGATGTGATTGCCAGCAGGCTGTTAAATGAATATAAAGTGGAAGTGGAGCTGTCCCAGCCGAAGGTGGCGTTCCGTGAGACTATTAAGAAAAATTCCGACGTGGAATACAAATACAAGAAACAATCCGGCGGTCACGGACAGTACGGGCATGTTAAGATGAGATTCTCGCCTTTAGGGGATTTGGAGAAGCCTTATGAGTTCAGCCAGGAAGTGGTAGGCGGCGCGGTTCCGAAGAACTTCTTCCCTGCGGTGGAGAAGGGGCTTCAGGAATCCGTATTGAAAGGCCCCCTTGCGGCTTATCCGGTAGTGGGCGTAAAGGCGGTACTGTATGACGGTTCTTACCATCCGGTGGATTCTTCGGAAATGGCGTTTAAGATGGCGACCATCCAGGCGTTTAAGAAGGGATTCATGGATGCCCATCCGGTTTTATTAGAGCCGATTGCTTCCTTAAAAGTAACGGTGCCGGATGCATATACGGGCGATGTCATGGGTGATATAAATAAGAGAAGGGGCAGGGTGCTCGGCATGAATCCGGTTGCCGGCAGGCAGGTGATCGAAGCGGATATCCCGATGACGGGACTGTTCGGCTATTGTACGGATTTGCGTTCCATGACCGGAGGCAGGGGAACCTATTCCTATGAATTTGCAAGGTATGAGCAGGCGCCAAGTGACGTACAGGAGAAGGAAGTGGCTGCAAGGGCGGCTAAGGTTGCAGAAGGCAGCGACGAGTAATTTTGCGGGAAGACTATATTTTATAGTTTCGCCATAGAAACATGCTTTTTTAGCAGAAGGTAAGGAACAGGATGCTGTGTTGGGGGATATGGCATCCTGTTTTCCTGTGCGCAGCCCCATGCAGTGGAAAGGCGCCCCATGCGCCTGTGCAATCTGTGCTCATATTCCGTTTGCAATACACCGCGCGGACAGATGGCAATAGGATGCAAGAGTGATGCAATTTTGATGCAATTCTGATGCAATTCTGATGCAAGGGGATGGTATGCTGTATTTGGGAACCGTTAAAAGTCCGATGCACGGTGACGGGAAACGGTCCGGTATGCGGTACCGGACATAAGGAGGAAAAGACGGTATGGGGATATGGATGAAGTTAAGATTCCTATTTAGGTTCAAGTTGAAATGCAAGTGGGAAGGAAAGGGTTTGCTTGGAAACGCTGTGTTTGTGCTGCTGTTTTTTATCTGCGCATTTAGCAGCAGGGCGGAAGGAAATGCTGTGGCGCTGGAAGATGGGAAGTTAAAGGAAGAAATATACGCGCAGTTGGGAAAAGGAGAGGGAGAGCCGCTGTATGTGGAGGAATTGGAGGAGCATAAGGGGAAAATCCGCCTGATTGACAGTATTTCCATACACAATGGTGAAGAACTGGATTTGGTGCGCACTTATTGCAGTATGGGGGATGTATATGAGTGGCAGGTTCAATTTGCGCCGGATTTGGAGGGATGGACGCAGGAGCAGTTGGAAGGATTGGGGGATTTGGAGCAGGGGGTGCGGATTACCGGTACGAAGGACAGGGTGGTTCCGGCAAGTGTCCTGCCTTATTTTACGGGGACACGGGAACTGTATTTTGATATCCGGGACATTACAGGCAGGATTCCGGCCGGAAAGGGATTCCCGGATAACGTGAAAGAGGTGTATTTGGATTCGTATGCGTCTGCAAGGTATCATACTCTGCTGGAATGTATGCGGGGTTCCGGGGTGGAATCATTAGTATGCCATATGGATGCCGGTCTGACAACCGGACAGGGGTTTTGGCTGGATCGGACGGCGGGAATGGGACAATTGAAATATTTGGATGTGGGAGAATGCCGGATACGGGTAGGAGATGCGGCGCAACTGGAAGGAATCAGGCTGCGGCAACTTGCGGGTGTGCTGGATAAGAGGACGGATTTTTCCTTTTTGGACGCGGTACCGTCTTTGGAAAAAGTAACGGGGGCTGTTGCGGAAGAAATGGACCTGAACCCGCTGCTTGAGAAGGGGAATTTGGGGTTGCGGCTGCGTTTCTGTCAGGAAGTGGGGGAATTTGAAGAAGATTTATACCCGGATGGAAGGGTGGTTGCCTGCCAGGAGTGGGATGATTTCTTTGGATGGAAAGAGGAAGGGGAGGAAAACGGGAATTTTCTTGCCATGTACCAGCGTCTGACGGAGAATGGCAGGAAAGTGGAATGTCTGTCCGTGCGTACTCTTTGGGAAGACGGGTATATGCAGGATGTCCGGACATTCCTGCGGGTGACGGACGGAGGGAAAGTGACCCTGCTCAATCCGGAGGAGGTTGTGGATTCGGAATATATGGTGTTTGGGGAATACCAAAGGGATGGCTTCCGGCTGGAGGACATTAATTTTGACGGGGTGAAGGATATTGTCCTGGACAAAGGGAGTTTCGGAAACCAGGGGGCACATTATGAGTATGGTTGGATTTGGGACAGGGAGCAGGAAGAATATGTTTTTTCCGAATCTTATGCGGAAATACCCAATCCCATGGCGGATTCCGGGAATAAGCTGGTAAGGGGCAGCTTCAGGAATTCGGCCGGCAGCCACAGTTTTTGGATATACCGTTATGAAGAAGGAAAGTTCGTATGTAAGACGGAACTGGTGCGGAACCTGCTGTACGGGGAAGAACGGGAGGCGGTGCAGGCGCCCGCAGGGGCAGACGTATTGCAGTACGTGAAAACGGAGTATGACGGAAACGGCGGGCATGAGACAAAGGTATTTTATGTAACGGTAGAGGAAGGGGAGGAAACGGAATACCCAGAAGAACTGCGCCGGTTTTTTGAATAGACGGGACGCCCTGAATTTGCCGGCGCTTGGCAGGTGGGGAGGATATATGGGCTATCCACAAGTTGTCCACATACTATCCTCATGATTATCCACGGAAAAACTTACATATCCACATTTTTATCCACAAAAAACTTGATTTCCCTGGGGAAAGTGGTATAATAATTATTAGAAAGCTGAAATGCGTAGATATGCTAAAGGGGATGGAAACATGATTTTAACGGATCAGTCGATTAGGAAATTGGTGCATATTAAGTTTGAGGACCAAAAGCCTTTGATTGAGAACTTTCGGGAGGAATCACTGCAAAGCGAGTCTTATGATTTGTCGGTTGGGGAATATGTGTACCGGTTTGACAGTCAGGTCAGGACATTGGGGTTGGATGACCAAAGTGAAATTGATAAAATATATTGTGAAGTGAGCATAAAAGATGCGGAGTATATCTTACAGCCAAAGGAATATATTCTTGTTTCCATCGATGAGCGGATTAATCTGCCGGATACTATTTCCGCACATATCCGTCCGAGAACGAGATTCACAAGGCTTGGTTTAATTGTCAGTGACCAGCATTGTAATTCTTCTTATTGTGGAAATTTGAAAATCGGTTTATATAATGCGACAAATTATGCTATTAAAATACGACAGGGAATACGCATTGCACAAATGATATTTGAAGAATTAAAAGAAGTTCCGTCGAAAGAAAAATTGTACAGAAATAAGCCGAAAACAAAGGCTGTTTATCATGCGGAAAAAGACTTTTTGGGCGCTAAAATGGATCAGGAAATATTAGATAAGGCAGAAAAGCTGTATCAGGAATTATTGGATGGTTTGGGGAGTAAGTAAATGGGGAAATTGCTGGTTGATGTGGTAGAAGTATATGTGGACTATAAAAGAAATTCCTTAGGGCTGGAGGAAGAAGATTCGGATGCGGAAGAAGTCATGAAGGCTTTTAAAAAAAATATCAGCCAGGGAATTATGAAAGAAGTTGTCCATGAACAGAAACAGATTATTGTGCAGTCGGCAAAAAAGAAAATTGAGGAGGAACAAAAAGAGGCTGCCAAACAGCGGGAGGAAAGCCATATCAGGGAGTTAAAGGTTTTATTGTGGGAAGGTTTTTTTATTGCGTTTGTTGTCGGTTTACTGGTTAATCAGGCAACGGATGTTATTTCCATTTTTAAAGGAGTGCTGGATCAAAAGCACATAGTTTTTACATTGGTTACCATTACCATTTTATTATTGTTGTGCGTTTTGATGTTTTCTTTGGAATATCTGAAAAAATTAATCTCTTTTTTTAAGTGCGGAAATGGAGAAAAATAGAAAATACGTAAGAATTGTCGAGTGGATTATTTATGAAATGTACTTACTTTATGGTAGGTACTTTTCTTTTATGCGAAAAAAGATACCGTTAAAGCAGAACCCGCGTACCAGGAAAGAATGTATGGCAGGGCAGGTTAAAAAGTCTGTTCCAATAGCATATTCCGCCCTTGTAATTTTACCGGGAAAAAGTTATAATGCTTAACATATATCGGCGGCATATGGAAAATATATGGATATATGAGAACCATGGAACCATGTACGGTATGGAACCGTGGATTTAGGAAGGAAGCGGCATAACTATGAAAAAATGGGTTCGGAATCTGATTGTGGTTTTACTGGCGACGGTGGCGGCGGGCGTTTATTATTATATTTATCTGCCTGCCATAAACATTCATTCGTCAGGTTTTTGGTTTTTTATCATTACCATTCTTTTGGTGGTAATCGTGGTGTACGGAATCAGGACGGCAAGTCGGGAGTACGTGGAGTCGGAGATTTCGGAGAAATTCGGCATTAAATTCAATACCTACGGGTTAAAGGACAATAAGGTGATAAGGGCGCTTGGGATTTTGCTGCTGCTTGTGGTTGCGGTATATGCGGTGGGCAGCCTGCTTTCGTCGCCGATTATCAATGCGAAGAAATACCAGGCGCTGCTTACGATTGAGGAAAGGGAGTTTACGGAGGACATCAAGGAAGTGGATTACCGCACCATTCCATTGCTGGATAAGGATTCGGCGGCGCTTTTGGGCAACCGTAAGCTGGGCAGCCTTGTGGACATGGTGTCCCAGTTTGAGGTGGCAAACGATTATACGCAGATTAATTACCAGGGCGTGCCGGTGCGCGTGGCGCCCCTGATGTATGCCAGCCCCATTAAGTGGCTGACCAACCAAAAAGAGGGGCTTCCCGCCTATATCCTTATCAATATGGCGACACAGGATACGGAGTGCGTAAAGCTGGAGGAAGGATTCCGTTATTCCAAATCGGAGTATTTTAACCGGAATATTTACCGCCACCTGCGTTTCCATTTCCCCACATATATTTTCGACGACCAGATTTTCTTTGAAATCGATGAGGAAGGGACGCCCTATTGGGTATGCCCGGTGAAAAAGTTCAATATCGGGCTGTTCGGCGGACAGACGGTGGGCAGGGTAGTGCTCTGCAATGCCGTTACCGGAGAATGTATTGATTATGCGGTGGAAGATGTTCCGCAGTGGATTGATAAGGTGTATTCGGCGGAACTTTTGCTCCGTCTGTATGATTATTCCGGTATTTTGAAAAACGGGTATTTTAACTCCGTTTTGGGGCAGAAAGATTGTTTACAGTCCACCAACGGCTATAACTATATTGCCTTAGAGGATGACGTATGGGTGTATACGGGCGTGACCAGCTTAAGCGGCGACCAGTCCAACGTGGGATTCGTGCTGATGAACCAAAGGACCATGGAGACAAGGTATTATAAGGTGGAGGGCGCCATTGAGGATTCCGCCATGTCGTCTGCGGAAGGGCAGGTGCAGAACCTTGGGTACCGCGCCACGTTCCCGCTGCTTTTAAACATTGCGGATGAGCCCACTTATTTCATGGCGCTAAAAGATGCCGCAGGGCTGGTAAAGAAATATGCCATGGTCAATGTGCAGAAGTACCAGTGGGTAGCCATCGGGGATACCGTGCAGGAGTGCGAGGGCAATTATACGCAGTTGCTCAATACCAACGGTATTGTATCCGAAAACGCGGAAATGTATAAAGAGGCGTCCGGCAGAATTGTATCCATAGCGCCGATTGTGCTGGAAGGGACGACCCATTATTATATCTGCCTGGAAAATAACGGAGATATATTTGATTTGGATATGTCCGACCAAAACCTGATCGGTATCATAAGGTACCGGGTTGGGGATATGGTAAAGGTGAAGTATGCGGAAGGGTACGGGCTGCATCAGGTCAGGGCGTTGGAGTGACAGCCACAGGTTTTGCGGGACAATGTTCCGTGCCGGTATTTTTGGAAAACTTGACAGGAAGGCGGAAAAAGGATAGAATTACTGGTGATTTCAGGTATGAATGAGGATAAAAGGAGCAAAAGAAGATGGCAGAACCGTATAACCACAGGGAAGTGGAACAGAAATGGCAGGAAATTTGGGATAAGGAGAGGGCGTTTGCGACTTCGGATGATTATACAAAGCCGAAGTATTATGCATTGGTGGAATTTCCCTATCCTTCGGGGCAGGGGCTGCATGTGGGGCATCCGCGGCCGTATACTGCGCTGGATATCGTGGCGAGAAAAAGGAGGATGCAGGGGTATAACGTGCTGTACCCCATGGGTTGGGATGCATTCGGGCTTCCCACGGAGAATTATGCAATCCAAAACCATATCCATCCGAAAATCGTGACGAAGAATAATGTGGAACGTTTTAAAGGGCAGCTCCATGCCCTTGGATATTCGTTTGACTGGGAGAGGGAAATCAATACCACGGATCCGGAATACTACAAGTGGACCCAGTGGATTTTCTTAAAATTATTCAATGCAGGGCTGGCGTATAAGAGCGAGATGCCCATTAACTGGTGTACGTCCTGTAAGGTGGGGCTTGCCAATGAGGAAGTGGTAAACGGCGTCTGCGAACGCTGCGGTTCCGAGGTGGTCCGTAAAGTAAAGAGCCAGTGGATGCTTAAGATTACCGAATATGCGGACCAATTGATTCAGGGGCTGGACACGGTGGACTACGTGGAAAGGGTCAAGGTATCCCAAAAGAACTGGATTGGGAAATCCGAGGGTGCGGAAGTGGATTTCCGGGTGAAAGATAAGGAAGAAACGCTGAAAATCTATACCACAAGACCGGATACCCTTTTTGGCGTAACATACATGGTGCTGTCGCCGGAACACCCGATGATTGACAAGTATCAGACGGAAATCAGCAACTGGGGGGAAATCGCGGCATACCGTGAAATGGCGGCAAGGAAATCCGATTTCGAGCGTACCGAATTAGCGAAGGATAAGACGGGCGTTGCGATTGACGGGCTGACGGCGGTGAATCCGGTGAACGGGAAGGAAATTCCCATTTGGATTTCCGATTATGTATTGATGTCCTATGGTACCGGCGCCATTATGGCGGTGCCTGCCCATGATGAAAGGGACTGGGAATTTGCAAAGAAATTCCACCTTCCCATCATAGAGGTTGTGGCGGGAAGTCCCGTAGGTGTGGAAGAAGCGGTTTACACCGATGTAGCGGAAGGGATTTTGGTTAATTCCGGTTTCCTGGACGGGCTGCATGTTGCCGAGGCGAAGAAGAAGATTACGGAATTTTTGGAAGAAAAGGGAATCGGTACGAGGAAGACGAACTTTAAATTAAGGGACTGGGTTTTTTCCAGGCAGCGTTACTGGGGGGAACCGATTCCGGTCATAGAGTGTGAAAAATGCGGATTTGTGCCGTTAAAAGAAAGCGAGCTTCCGCTTGAGCTGCCGGAAGTGGAAAGTTACATGCCCACGGACAACGGTGAGTCGCCGTTAGCCGCCATGACGGAATGGGTGAACGTAACTTGTCCGTGCTGCGGAGGACCGGCGAAACGGGAAACGGATACCATGCCGCAGTGGGCGGGTTCCTCCTGGTATTTCCTGCGCTATACCGACCCGAAGAATAAGGAAGCCCTGGCAAGTAAGGAAGCGCTGGAATACTGGATGCCGGTGGACTGGTACAACGGCGGTATGGAACATACCACTCTGCACCTTCTGTACTCCCGGTTCTGGCATAAGTTCCTGTATGACAAAAACGTGGTTCTCTGTCCGGAACCTTACCAAAAGAGGACGTCCCACGGCATGATTCTCGGTTCCAACGGGGAGAAGATGAGCAAGTCCAGGGGAAATGTGGTAAATCCGGACGATATCGTAAGGGATTACGGTGCGGATACGCTGCGTACCTATGAGATGTTCATCGGCGCTTTTGAGCTGAGCGCGGCGTGGTCGGAGGATGGCGTGAAAGGCTGCCGCCGTTTCCTCGAAAGGGTATGGAAATTACAGGATATGCTGGTGGACGGCGACGGTTACAGTGCGGATTTGGAAACGAAGATGCACCAGACCATCAAAAAAGTGAGCGCGGATTTTGAAAACCTGAAATACAATACTGCGATTGCCGCCATGATGGCATTGATTAATGAATTTTACCGGAAAAACACGGTTACAAGGGGCGAGTTTTGTACCCTGCTTATCCTGCTCAATCCGGTAGCGCCCCATATTACCGAGGAACTTTGGGGACTGGTGGGTTTTGAAGGAAGGGTATACCAAACTGCCTGGCCGGAATTTGACGAAGCCAAGACCGTGGAAGCCACAGTGGAAATTGCCGTCCAGGTCAACGGGAAAGTGCGTGCAACCCTGAACGTGGCAAGCGACATCAGCAGGGAAGACGCCATTGCAGCCGGGAAAGAAGCGGTAAAGGACAAAATGTCAGGTACCGTCGTAAAAGAGATTTATGTGCCGGGCAGACTGGTAAATATTGTGGTGAAACCATAACATGCATTCGTACCGGGTAGGGGAAAGGCTTTTCCCCTACCCGATTCATTTTTTCACCTTTTTATCATCTTCTTTTCATCGACATCAGTTTGTTGATTTTCTCCGCTTCCTCCGGGGAAGCGTATTTGCGTATGGCCGTGATGATGGCTTCCGTTTCCCTGTCGTCAAAGGAAATGTGGTTTGCCTTTCCTTTCTGTGCCACCGACATGAGGAAGGGGAGCATCTGCTCCTTAGTGAGATTCTGGCTTTCAAAGACAAGCATCTGGAGAAACTGCAGCTTGGCTTTGTCAATGCCTGCGACCAAAGGGTCGTTCATCCATTCATTTTGGTTCATGTGCGTGATTACCTCCAAACATTTCAAACATGGCTTTCTGCTCCGGGGAAAGCATATTCATCAGCATATCCATCATGCTGTTGCCCTGACCCCCGTTTTCGCTTCCTTTTGCGTTTTCATGCTCCGTATTTCCGTTACTGCAGCCGGAATCTTCCGGCCGGGCGTCAGGGGATTCACCGGTTTTGCCGGATGGGAAATCCGGCATAAGGTTTGACAGGAAATCCGGTGAAAAGTCCGGCATGAATTCTTTCATCATTTCAAAGGTCTGGCTCATTTCCTTATACATTTCCATGGAACGGAACAGGCCGGAAATCTGCTCCACCTTCTGCTTTTCCTCGTTGGTGCAGTAAGGGAGAATTTCGGAACAGATTTTGCCGATATTGAATTCTTCCCTGCCGAAAGGATCTCCGTCATGGGTATTGCCGTATCCCCCCGCACACCCGTACAGTTCATGGGAAGCGGAATCAAAATAAGACAGGGCGTAACGGAGCTCCAAATACTTGATATAAACGGCTAATTGCCTGCGCATGTGCGGTTCAAAGTAGGGCATAAGGATTTTCAGCATTTGGATGTGGTTGGTGGTAAATAAAGTGTCGAATGCAGTTATTTTGTCGTGTCCGTTTTTTTCCATAAATCTCCCTTTGCCCCTTTGTTTTTAAATCCTATGTAGACGGAAAATGAAATATGTGTGTTACGGTGTCCCTTCCTGGCTTCTTTAAGAGAAAATAGGCTCGTGGGAGCCTATTTTCAAAGAAGTGGAAATCAGATATTAGCAGAAGCCGTTACCGCCGCAGCAGCACAGAAGGAGTAAGATCCAAATGATGCTTTCGCATCCGCACCCGGAGGAGGAACCGCCGCCAAAGAAGCTGCCGCCACATCCGCATCCGTCGCTTCCGTTGTTGCAGAAAGCAAGCAGGATAATAATCCATATAATGGAATTGCATCCGCATCCACCACTACGGCTGCTGGTGCCGCATCCACAGTTTGTTGCTGTTAAGTCACTCATTGTATTGCCTCCAAAATTTTTTTTATTTATGGTTTATACTATGTGGGATGGCTTGGTTGTGTTTCCGGTTGCCGCAAAAAAATGAAAAGTTTTCTGTTAAGAAAAACTCCGCCGAAAACGAAGCACGGAAAATCCGGGCCAGGCAATCCCGGCGCCTGTTTCCCGGAAAGAACTCCTGCATATGCTGTGTATGACCAACGGTAAGGGATTGTGCAGGGGGAGTGTCAGGAAAGGTAGTTTGAGGGAAACAATTCGGCTTGAAATGTTATTAGGGGAAAAATCGGGAAAAGGGGTTGACAGGACAGGAAATAAGAAATATAGTAGTTCCATAAAGGAATACTAATGGAAAGAGGGTGGAAAATGGCGGGGGAGGTGTTGGGATTGGAGAAGGAAGCGCCGGAGAAGGAAATACTGGAAAAACTGATGGGTTTTGGGATGACGAGACAGGAGGCGTCCATTTATGTCTGTTTGTATAAAAACGGGGAGCTGACCGGTTATGAGGTGGCAAAGCAGACGGGAATCTCGCGTTCCAACGTGTACGGGGGGCTTTCCTCGTTGGTGGATATCGGGGCGGCTTACCGGATAGAGGGAAATTCCAGTAAATATGTGGCGGTTGCCGTGGATGAATTTTGCGGGAATAAAATAAAAGCCCTGATGAAAGAGCGGGAATACCTTGCGGAGAATATGCCCGCCATGGCGGTCCGTTCGGACGGCTATATTACCATTGAAGGCGCCGTGAATATACGGAATAAGATTGTAGCCATGCTGGAAGGGGCGGAACAGAGAATTTACCTGTCCGCGCCGGAAAGTTTTCTTAGGGGAATCAGGAAGGAATTGGAAGATGCGGTTATGCGTAATCGTAAGCTGGTGCTGATTACCGACCGGGATGCGGGAATGGAAGGGGTGCTGCAATACCTGACCGAGCGCAAGGAGATGCAGATCCGGCTGATTATCGATTCCGTTTATGTACTGACCGGGGATATTGGGGGAGCTAAGTCGGATACCTGCCTTTATTCCGGGCAGAAGAATTTTGTGAATGTGTTTAAGGAAGCATTGAGAAATGAAATAAAGCTGATAGAGCTGACAAAAGGAGAAAAGGACGATGAGCGACAGTAATACATTTGGAAAGGAAGCATGGAAAACAAAACAGGCATTTGTGACAAAAGGGATGGTGGAGGAAATCGTGAAAACGTATCCCACGCCTTTCCATATTTATGACGAGAAGGGAATCCGGGAAAATGCGCAGGCAGTGAAGGAGGCCTTTGCATGGAATCCGGGATTTAAGGAGTATTTTGCGGTAAAGGCAACGCCTAATCCTTATCTGATTCAGATTTTAAAGGAATACGGATTCGGCTGCGACTGTTCTTCCCTGACAGAACTGATGCTGAGCAAGGCAGTGGGGCTGCAGGGGGATGACATCATGTTTTCGTCCAATGATACGCCGGCGGAGGATTATGCGTATGCGGCAAAGCTGGGGGCCATCATTAACCTGGATGATATTACCCATATTGATTTCCTGGAAGGGATTTTAGGAAAACTGCCGGAGACGATGAGCTGCCGTTATAATCCGGGAGGGGTTATCCAAATGAGTAACGGGATTATGGACAATCCGGGAGATGCGAAATACGGTTTCACGACGGAGCAGATGTTTGAGGGATTCCGTTTGTTAAAGGAAAAAGGGGTGAAACATTTCGGTATCCATGCCTTTCTTGCCAGCAATACCGTGACCAATGAGTATTATCCGATGCTGGCAAAGCAGTTGTTTGAAGTGGCGGTGCAACTGCGGAAGGAAACCGGTGCGGATATCCGGTTTATTAACCTGTCTGGCGGCGTGGGAATCCCCTACCAGCCGGGACAGAGGGGGAACGATATCCGCGCCATCGGGGAAGGGGTACGCAAAGTGTATGAGGAAGTCCTCGTTCCCGCCGGAATGGGGGATGTGGCGATTTATACGGAAATGGGGCGTTTCATGATGGGACCTTACGGAGAACTGGTAACACAGGTGATTCATGAAAAGCATACCCATAAGGAATATATCGGCGTGGATGCCTGTGCGGTGAACCTGATGCGCCCTGCCATGTACGGGGCATACCACCATATCACGGTACTGGGGAAGGAGGATGCGCCCTGTGACCATAAATACGACGTGACCGGTTCCCTTTGTGAGAACAACGATAAATTTGCAGTGGACCGTATGCTGCCGGAGATGGAACCCGGTGATTATCTTGTCATCCATGATACCGGCGCCCACGGGTTTGCCATGGGATACAATTATAACGGGAAACTGAAATCGGCGGAGCTGCTGTTAAAAGAGGATGGAAGCGTGCAGCTCATCAGGCGGGCGGAAACACCGAGGGATTATTTTGCCACATTTGACGGGATGGATATTTATGGAAATTTAGAAAAGGAATTTTAAAAAAGGGCTTGTCAAAAACAGCCGGATATGGTATTATAATATTCGGCTGTTGAATATGAATTAGGAAATAAATTGAAAAATGTGCCGGCGTGTCGGAATGGCAGACGAGGCAGACTCAAAATCTGTTGTGGGCAACCACGTATGGGTTCAAGTCCCATCGCCGGCAGTATTAAAAATGTTGAAACAGCAAAAAATTAAGAGCGGATAATTCCGCTCTTAATTTTTTGTTTCTTTTGTTTTGTTATCATTATTTTTGAAAGAATTAACATTTGTTTGCGTTATTGTTTGGTGACTGTCGCATATGTAGAAATATAAATTATGTAAAAATGTAAATAAAGTATTGATGTATAAAAAAACGTACATTACAATATAAGAATAGAAATAAGTATAGAAAATGGCACTTACATATGGGGAATTTGGCGGTGCTGGCAGGGTAATGGGAATAAAAAGGATAACGAAGGAAAAGGAAAACAAATCATGCTTCAAAAACGATGGAAATTATGCATTGCAGCCGTAATGTTCCTGTTATGCGGATGTACCCGAAAAGTATACGGCGTCCAGCCGTTTGACGGCGGCGCCCGGCAGGAGACGGAAGAAGCGTTTCCTGAAATTACGGTAATCGATATGCTGCCTGCCGTTGACGAAACCGTTCCGCGGGAGTTGGTGCCGCTGCCGTCTTCGGAAATCATCAATATTTTGGATCCGGAGGAAGAATGGCAGCCTGTCAGGCAGGAGGACGGGACGGTTTCTTATGGGAAACGCACGGTCACCCATGTGATTTGCCATGACCATGATGTCTGTTTTATCATACCTGACGGAGGACAGACCGGGTTTATGGACTCCGGCGTCCGTGTGGAGTATATCGGCGAAAGGGAGCGCGAAGTGCTCAGGGAACTGGACGATAAAAATGTCGTCGGGGAGGACTGCAAGGAATTTAACGAGGGGATGGCAAAAACAAGGCAGTTGATTGCGGACGGTTTTTTGCAGGATGCGTTTACCGAATACCTGTCGGATTTTCCGGAACTCGGACTGGAGGATAAGAAGCTGACGCTGGAACTGTACCGTGCAGAGCGCACGGACCGTATGGATGACAGGACCAGTTGGTGGGAGCTTGATTATCGGTTGTTTGTGGAGCTGGCAGACGGCGGCAGGCAAGCGATTGCCACCATGGACATAACAAGGGTATTTTTGGTACAGGGGGAGGAAAATACATGGGACGATGCCCACTACCGGATTTGGGGATACCCCAATCTCATGTGGGAACTTTTGGAACAGCCGGAAGAAGATTTGGGCGAGACTATGCTTACCGTACTGCCTGAGGGGACTTTTACGGACGAAGCGTCAATTTACGGGTATATGGAGCAGCTTGCTTCGGAGATGCAGATTGCATGGGAGTGCTCAAGGGAAAGCAGCGTATGGTATGATTATCTGGTTTTTCAGGGGGAAGGCGGAGGATATCAGTACCATATAGCCGTGCCTGTCATAAACGGGGATGCGGGTAGCTGGCTCATACAGGCAAAGATCAAAACGGGAGCCGGCCATCCCGAAGCATGTCTGGATGCATTGGCGGTTTTTATGGAAACCTTTCACGCGAATCCGTATTGCTATCATGTAAAAAAGGGGGATACGCTTTCGGATATTGCCCGGATTTATTTGGGCAGCGAAGGCCAATATCCCCTGCTGGCAAAAGTCAATGGGCTTGCGGATCCGGACCGGATTTTGGCCGGGCAGTGGATTGAGATTCCGTCTCCATATGGAAAGGCGGATTAGAGCGTGTTTAAAAGCGGACAGGAAAGGAAGCGGGGGTATGGGAGAAATGGTAAAATCAGTAAAATATTATGATATTGGATTAAATCTTTTTTGCAGGCAGTTCCCGGATCCGGAAAAAATCATCCGGGAGGCGGGGGAGACAGGCATCTGCTGTATCCTGACCGGGACCGACGGGAAAGAGAACAGGCAAATCCATGAATTTGTGAAAACCCATCCTGCCTTCGGAACGGCAGGGATACATCCCCATAATGCGGACCGTGCCGGACAGGAGGATTTTAACCAAATGGAGCGGATTCTTACGGGAAACGGGAAAATGGTTGCCGTGGGGGAATGCGGGCTGGACTATGACCGGATGTTTTCGACGAAAGAAAACCAAATCCGGTGCCTGGAAAAACATATCGTCCTTGCGGAGAAACTGGATATGCCGTTGTTTCTCCATGAACGCAGCGCAGCGGATGATTTTGTTAAGAGATTTAAAAGACACCCGGATATCTGCCGCAAATCGGTGGTACACTGTTTTACGGGAAACAAAAAGACGCTGGACCGGTATCTTTCGATGGGATTCTCCATCGGTATTACCGGATGGATTTGTGACGACCGCAGGGCAAAAGAACTGCGCGAAGCCGTATCCATCATCCCGCTGGACCGGATTTTGGTGGAGACGGATGCCCCTTATTTAACCCCCAGGAACGTTCCGGGTCTTGAACGGACAAACGTCCCCCAAAATATCCGGTATGTCATACGCGATTTGGCAAAATACATGAAAGTACCCGAAGATACCTTAACGGAACATGCAAGGGAAAATACCGAAAGGATGTTCCGGCTTACCCAAAAGCAGGAATGAGCGGGAGGCGTGGTCCGTTACTGTGCCAAAATGCCTGCAATTTTCTCAATCATTTCATCTTCCCTGAGACGGAACTTGATTTCCACCCTCCGGGAAGCCGCCATATCGATTTCCTGTGAATTTTCCTCATAAACGGGGTTGCTGTACGAGCGGCCGTTGACGGTCATGAGCTGTCTGAGCTGCTCGATTTTTTCCTCGCTTAAGCCGTTCTTGGAATCCTGGCAGAAGTTCGCCACCGCATTGGCGCGGTTGTAGGAAAGCTCCATGTTGCTTTGGTAGCCGCCGTCCGTATCGGTATGCCCTTCGATGATGATTTCCGCGATATAAGGACGGTAGGTATCCTGTAACAGCACGTCCAGGTACAGGGGGATGATTTCCTGCAGGGTATCCTTGCTTTCCGGTGTCAGCTTGGCGCTGTTATAGCGGAACAGCACGTCGGAGGAAAACGTGATGGAGCCGGTCTGCGGGTCCACTTTCATCGTGGAATTGCTGAAGGTGCTCTGCAGTGCGCCGATGATGTCCGTACGGATGCCGACGATGTCCTGCAGCTCGCTTTTCGTGGCGGCAAGCTCGGCCCTTGCGCTGTCAATTTCCGCATAGGCGTTGGCGAGTTCCGCCTCGGTCATTTCCGAATAAGCATAGGCTTCTTTTAACTGGTTTAAGGAATCCTCCAGTTCCTGGTTGGAAAGGGCGATTTCCTCCCGGTATTTGTCCAAATCTTCCTTGGCGGAGTTTAACTCGATGCGCGTCTGCTCCAAATCCGAGGTTTTCTGTTTATAAATGGAAAGCGTAATGGCAATCATCAGCACGAAAATCAGAAGCAGCGCCGCCATCATGTCCGAATAGGACTGCCAAAAGCTGTGTTCCCGGAAGGCTTCCCTGTTTTTACGATTCTTTTTCATATAAATCCCTCATTTGGTTAAACGTATATAACTGGTTGCTGATATCTTCGTTTAAGGTGTCGCAGGCGCGGGAAAGCATTTCCTGCTGGTTCTTTAATTCCTTGGAAAAGCGTTCCTGGCGCGTCATGGTATGGTCTAAGGTTTCCATCAGCCCGCGGCTTGCTTCCAGCAGCTCCCTTGTGGTATTTTCCATGCTTTGGTAGTTGCGGGAATAAATGGCCTGTGCATCGCAGGCTTCGTTTAAGGATTTCCCCAGCTTTTCAAAGTCGGAACCCATGGTGTCGGAAAGCTGGCGGACAAATTCCCGCAGGATGCGTTCCATACCGGCGCTTTGGTCCGCGGCGGTACCTTTTAACAGGTCCAGGATAGCCTTCATGGAATTTGCCATGTTCGCCTGGTAAACCAGCATTGCCTTGGAATTTTCGTCGGCATTGGAACCGACGGAGGGCATGACGCATTCGCGGTAGCAGGATTGGAATTCCGATAATTCCCGGTAAGAGTACGCCATAATGCTCCGGTATACGAAATTAAATACCAGTGAAAAGAAGATACCGTATACAGAAGTATGGAATGCCACTTTCATGCCGTCCAAAAGAGGCCCCACGTTATCGGAAATGGTGAAAATGTCGTTGCCGGAAAAAGCGCCAAGTCCTAACGAAAGCCCTACAAAGGTACCGAGTATGCCAAGCCCGGTCATGGTTCCCGAAATATTGGAATTAAAGTGCGAGGAGCCGATTTGGTCTAACAAATCCTCGTTTATGTATTCTTCCAAATCACAGGTGCCGGACAGTCCGCGTTTGGTGGTATAACCCCTCATGCGTTTCTGGTAGCGGACAAAGGCATCGTCCAGTTCCGGGTGCCCGAATACGTTTTTCTTGTCGCGGTATTCGCCCCAAAGGTTTTTGCCGGTTTCCTGGTACCGCTTGTAAATGGAATAAGTGGCATCGGAAAGGGCATCCACGCAGCGCGCCAGTTTCGTGAAGCTGACGGCGGAAATGAGAAACAGGATCCCGATGATGAGCAGGCATCCCAAATTAATGAAAAGGTTGGCGTGGGAGGTAATTTCCCCGGAAAAGACGCCGTTTAAGTGAAGGATGAAACCGAGAACCAGGAAATAAAATAAAAATAAGATAAAGTATATTTTGTTTTTCATATGATTCCTCCTTGGTATTTTCTCCACCATATCATATGTTTAAGGGTATCACAAGGGATTGGGGGAAATCTTAATCAAAAATTAGGAATTGGCGGCGCCCGTTCCGGTTGTGTGATGCGGGAGAACGGGCTATAATAATGTACGGAAGAACCAATGGGGAGGAAAAGAAACATGGGTAAATTACTACTTCTTGAAGATGATTTAAGCCTGATAAACGGACTTTCCTTTGCTTTTGGAAAGCACGGGTTTGAGTTGGAGGTTGCAAGGACATTAAGGGAAGCGGATAGGCTATGGGAAACGGACAAGTATGATTTACTGGTTTTGGATGTATCACTGCCAGACGGTACAGGTTTTGAATTCTGTAAAAAAGTCAGGCGGGCTTCCGACAAAGTGCCGATTATCTTTCTGACTGCTTCCGACGAAGAAATAGATATCATTATGGGGCTGGATATCGGCGGCGATGATTATATCACAAAGCCGTTTAAATTAGGTGTTCTTATGTCGAGAATCAACGCGCTTCTCCGGCGGGCAAAGGATTTTAATGCGGCGGATACAATGCTGCAGTCCAATGGCATAAAGGTACTTCTGCTGCAGGGGCAGGTATTCAAGAAGGGGGAATTATTGGATTTGACTGCCGCAGAATACAAACTTCTTTGTTTGTTTATGCAAAATCCCAACCGGGTGCTTACCAAGGAACAGATATTGAATAAACTGTGGGACAGCGAGGGCAATTATATTGACAACAGTACGCTTACCGTATATATGCGTCGTCTTAGAATGAAGATTGAGGATAATCCGGGTGAGCCGCAAATGTTGGTAACGGTACGGCGGATGGGCTATAAATGGAATGTTTTGGATTGAGGTGCTTTATGGAATTATGTCTTATGAATTTGTTTGTAAACAAAGACATCCGGCGGTTTTTCTTTGCAATATCGGCGGTTTGGGTAAACTTTCTTGTCCTGGCGCAGGCGGCGGTATGGATGCTTTGCCGGAAATTATCCCTTGGATTACTGCTGCTTTCTTTCCTGGCATTGTCTGCGGTATGGACGGTCTGTTTTTTGTATTTTGCCAGGCAGGATAAGAGGTTGGAGGATGCCGTGTCACAGATTAACGCTTATCTTGCGGGAGACGTAAATGCCCGCATCGAATGTGATGACGAGGGTGCGTTATACCGGCTGTTTCATTCCGTAAATTCACTGGCTGCTGTGTTAAACGCCCATGCGGCAAAAGAAGCGGGGGAAAAGGAAATTCTGAAAAATACCATATCCGATATTTCACACCAGTTAAAAACCCCGCTGGCGGCGTTAAATATTTACAATGGTTTGCTGCAGGAGGAAGCAGGGGAACTGCCAAACATCAAAGAATTTGCCGCATTATCGGAACAGGAACTTGACCGTATTGAAACATTGGTACAAAGCCTTTTGAAAATTGCAAAGCTGGACGCCGGCTCCATTGTGTTTGAAAAAAATATGGAAAACGTTGCGGATATGATGCAGGACGTGAAACAACATTTCATATATAGGGACAGGCAGGAACAGAAAAAGATTATCCTATCCGGTTCAGGGGACATTTTGCTCTTTTGTGACCGTAACTGGCTGGAGGAAGCCATAAACAATATGGTAAAAAATGCGCTCGACCATACCGCGGTCGGCGGTACGGTCCGTATTGAATGGAAAGCCTTATCCGATGTCGTTCAAATCGCGGTAACGGATAACGGCTGCGGGATTCATCCGGAAGATCTGCATCATATTTTCAAGCGGTTTTACCGCAGCCGTTTTTCCAAAGACAGGCAGGGACTCGGACTTGGTCTGCCTTTGGCAAAAGCAATCGTGGAAGCGCATAGCGGAACCATTGAGACTGACAGCGAAGTGGGAAAGGGAACATCCTTTACGGTAAATTTTCCAAAGCGTGTTTGAAGCAAATTCCTACAAAATTGTAGGATGATTGTAGCCTTGCAGTAATATTCATGTGCTATTATTCCAATCATAGCAGGAGACAATACCAAGTTGCCTGTGAATGAAAAAGAATGGAAAGAGGTGTCTGCACGATGAACTTATTAGAGGTAAATCATATTTGCAAGACCTATGGCAGCGGGGAGACTGCCGTGAAAGCATTGGAACATGTCAGTTTTTCGGTGCCGAAAGGTGAATATACGGCGGTTGTCGGAGAATCCGGTTCCGGAAAAAGCACGCTTTTAAACATCATTGGCGCCCTGGATACGCCTTCCTCGGGAAAAGTGGTGATTGACGGTAAGGATGTTTTTTCCATGGATGACCGGAAGCTCACCATATTCCGGCGCAGGAATATCGGCTTTATCTTTCAGGCATTTAATCTTATCCCGGAGCTGACCGTTGAGCAGAATATTATTTTTCCGATGCTGCTTGATTACCGGAAACCGGACAGACAGTACTTGGAAGAATTGCTTGCCGTGCTGAATTTGAATGGACGCCGGAACCATCTGCCAAGTCAATTATCCGGCGGACAGCAGCAAAGGGTAGCGATTGGCCGCGCGCTGATTACCAGACCGTCACTCATTCTCGCCGACGAGCCGACGGGAAACCTGGATTCGCGCAACAGCAGTGAGGTCATTACCCTGCTGAAAGAAGCATCCAAAAAATATGAGCAGACCATCCTTATGATTACCCACAACCGCAGTATCGCACAAACTGCCGACCGCGTGTTGCAGGTATCGGATGGCGTATTGACCGATTTGGGGAGGTGCAGGGAATGAGAAGTTATTTAAGCCTGATACCTGTTTCCGCAAAGGTGCGGAAGCGTCAGAACCGAATGACAATCCTGTGTATCGTAATTTCCGTGTTTTTGGTGACGGTCATATTCAGTATGGCGGATATGGCGATTCGGATGGAAACAAATAACCGTATCCGTAAAGACGGAAACTGGCACATTATACTGAATGGCATAAACGGGAACATCACAATGGATTTATCCGGGCGCAGTGACATTGCCGCATTTTCGCGCTATGGTAATGTAAACGGAACCATTGACAAAAATTATCTGGTTGACGGGAAAAAAGCGGCAATTTGCGGTGCAGACAGGGATATTATGCAGATTTTACCGGGGTTTGACGGCGGGGCATATCCATCCGACGGGGAAGTCATTGTCACGGAAAATATAAAAGAATTGCTTCACGTCACAGTGGGCGACAATATTGTGCTGACCATGCCAAACGGTGAAAGTATGTCATTGGCAATCGTTGGGTTTAATCAGGATACGGGTGTTGCAAAACATTATGATGCGGTTGTCCTGTTTTTAAATTTTGATACATTCGAAAAAATACGCCGGGAAAATAACGAAACGGCGGATATGCAATATTACGTCCAATTTAAAAAACATATAAAGATGCGGAATGCCATTTCGGAGATCAAAGAGCAGTATGCCCTGTCAGAGGAAAACGTCAGCGAAAATCCCTACCTGCTTGCCTTAAGCGGGAGCACCGACAACAGTTATATGGTGGGGCTGTATCTTGTGGCTGCTGTATTGGCTGTTATGGTCATGCTGGCAGGTGTGTTTATGATAGCGGGAAGCATCAACAGTAATGTTCTTCAGCGCACCGGTTTTTATGGGATGCTGCGCTGTTTGGGGGCCGGAAAAAGCCAAATCATGAATCTGGTCCGTTTGGAAGCATTATCATGGTGCAAAACGGCGATTCCTTTCGGAACCATATCCGGTGTCGTTGCCACATGCGGGCTTTGCGCTTTTTTACGTGTGTTTATTGGCAGTGAATTTCGCTCGCTGCCGGTATTTGGAATCAGTCCGGTGGGCATTTTAAGCGGCATTGTGATAGGTTTCATCACAGTATGGTTTGCTGCTTCCTCTCCCGCAAAAAAAGCGGCGAAGGTATCTCCGGTATCGGCGGCAGCCGGAAATGTCGACTCCGATTGCCGCTTTGCAAGCCACCGGTCTGTAAAAAAGCGCAAAAACATTGTATTTGAGCGTAAAATCGACACTTTTTTGGGAATTTACCATGCTGCGGCATCTAAGAAGAACCTGATTTTAATGACGGGTTCCTTTGCGTTGAGTATTATTTTGTTTCTGTGTTTTTCCGTTCTGCTTGGATGGATTAATATGGCGCTCAGCCCGTTAAAGCCGTATGCCCCGGACCTTACCGTTTCGGAAACATCCGGCAAAAGCGGCTTGGAACGCGGCTTGGTATCAGAGCTTGAAGAAAATACGGCGGTCAAAAGGGCGTTCGGCAGGATGTATCAGAGACTTCCGGCGGATTACCAGGGAAAAGAAAGCAGCATTGACCTGATTTCTTATGATGACTGCCAGTTTAACTGGGCGAAGGAAGATTTGGTGGCAGGAGCGGTTCCTGAAGATAAAACGGACGGTAAGCATTATGTATTAACTGTTTTTGACAAATGCAATTCTTTGGCGGTCGGTGATACCATACAGCTCGATGGGGCAGAACTTACAGTATCCGGTGTTTTGGATGACAGCCCTTTTGACAGTAACGGATTTCCCACGGTTATTTGCCCGGAGAAGACATTTGAAACCCTTACCGGGCAGAAAAATTATGCAATCATTGATATTCAGCTTACGAATCAGGCGACGGATACGGATGTCAACGGTATCCGTACGGTACTGGACGCTGAACTGGGAAATAATTTCATTTTTTCAGACCGGAGGGAACTGAACCGGGAGGTTGAAAGCACTTATTGGGCATTTCATTTGTTTGTATATGCGTTTTTGGCAATTATTGCACTGATTACGGTTTTGAATATTGTAAACAGCATTTCCCTCAGCGTTTCGGCAAGGATGAAGCAATACGGAGCCATGCGTGCCATAGGTATGGACGGAGCGCAGATTACAAGGATGATAACTGCGGAAACGCTGACCTATGGTATCGTGGGATTGATTGCCGGCAGTATCATCGGTTTACCTTTATACCGGTATCTGTATACCATGCTGATTACCAATTATTTCGGCTCCGTCTGCCGGATGCCTTGGATTTGTTTTGCGGTTATTTTAGGAATTATTTCCGTTTCCGTCTTTTTTGCGGTTTATGCACCTGCAAAGAGGATTCGTGACATGCCGGTTACTGCAACGATTAATGAGTTATAAGAGCGGGAGCGGGAGCGGACGCCCGTGCGAAAGTTCTTTGGGGGGCGGCGGCAGCAGGATTGCCCATCCCGGTTTTCCGTGCACTTATTTCGGCGGGTTTTTCTAAACAGAATGGCAGGGATTTCACCGGCTGCGGGCCGCCCTCTATCGGCATCCTTGCCGAATCGGGCTAAATCGGGCATCCGTGCCCGATTTCCCTTAGTTCTCTGCATTCTGTTAAGAAAAACTCCGCCGAAAACGAAGCACGGAAAATCCGGGATGGGCAATCCCGCTGCCGCCGCCCCCCAAAGAACTTTCGCACGGGCTGGGTAAAAAAGGAAGGACTGTATATATTTTTTTATTAGCTGGCGGGATGAGAAGGGACGGCAGGCGAGGTGGGGCGTTTCATTCCTTTCTTCCGTTGGATATCAAAAAATATAATGCTATCCCGTACTGTTCCTTTTCACTTTACCCAGCATGGGCGGGAGTTTTTTTGGGGGGCGGCAGCCGTGGGATTGCCCATCCCGGATTTTCCGTGCTTCGTTTCCGACGGAGTTTTTCTTAACAGAATGCGGATACCCAAGGGAAATCGGGCATGGATGCCCGATTTAGCCCGATTCGGCAAGGATGCCGATAGAGGGCGGCCCGCAGCCGGTGAAACCCTTGCTCATTCTGTTTAGAAAAACCCGCCGGAAAAAGTGCACGGAAAACCGGGATGGGCAATCCCACGGCTGCCGCCCCCCAAAAAAACTCCCGCCCATGCGTCCGCCCCTAAGTCAAATTGCTCCCGCCGCAAAGTGATTTCCAAAAAATACTTTTTTTCCTGCGGGTTTTCTGTTATGATATATTTTTGAATAGTTTGCGGGAGGTTTAGGATGGGAAATATATCGAAGAATAAGTATTATTTGTATGCAACGGAATTTTTTGCCGGTATGTCGGTGATGGCGGTGGAGCTGGGGGCGAGCCGGCTGCTGGCGCCTTATTTCAGTTCGTCGCAGATTGTGTGGACGATTATTATCGGGACGATTATGATAGCTATGGCGCTTGGGAATATATGGGGCGGCAGGAGCGCGGATAAGAATCCGGACCCGGACAGGCTTTATCTGCGGCTGGTAGTAGCGGCGCTTTGGCTGGCGGCAATTCCGCTTGTGGGGAAATATGTGATTTTGGGGATATCCGGGGTGCTGGTGCTGACGGTAAACCATAATTTCCTGATTTTGGCCGGCTTTGCGGCGTGTATGGTTATATTTGTGTTTCCGTTGTTCCTGCTGGGGACGGTGACGCCGTCCTTGGTCAAATATACGGTGGAAAGCCTGGATGACAGCGGCAGGACGGTGGGGACGCTGGGGGCTTTTAATACGGTGGGCAGTATTATCGGGACATTTTTGCCCACGTTCGTGACGATACCGGCGGTGGGGACTTCGGTGACGTTCCTTATTTTTGCGGGAATCCTGCTGGTATTGGGGCTGGTTTATTTTTTGGGGAAGAAGACAAAGAAGGGGTTTTATACCGGAGCGGTTTTGTTTTTTGTTTTCTGCAGTATCTTCGGGCATTCGGGCAGTTTCGCCTTTTGGGAAGACAATCTGTTGTTTGAAGGGGAGTCCGTTTATAATTACCTGCAGGTGAAGGAAACCGGCGACAGTGTGATTTTGTCCACAAATGTGCTGTTCGGCGTGCAGTCCATTATGAAAAAAGACGATTCCCTGACGGGGATGTACTACGATTATGCGCTTGCTGCCCCGGTGATGGCAGGGGTAGGGGAGAAGGACGAAGCGGATCTTTTGGTTCTTGGAATGGGAACCGGAACCTATGCCAGCCAGTGTATGAAATATTTTGGGCATATGGGGATTGAGGGCGTGGAAATTGACCAAAAGATTACCGATTTGGCAGGGGAATATTTTAAGCTGCCGGATTCTGTCCGGGTGACGACCTATGACGGGCGCGCTTATCTGCAGGCGGTGGATAAAAAGTATGACGTGATTATGGTGGATGCCTATCAGGATATCACCATTCCTTTCCAAATGTCTTCGGTGGAATTTTTCACCATGGTACGAGAGCATTTAAAGGAAGACGGCGTGATGGTGGTGAATATGAACATGCATTCCGAGGAGGAAGGGAATATCAATGATTATCTTTCCGACACGATTGCGTGCGTGTTTGACTATGTATACACGACGGACGTAAGAGGAACCACCAACCGGGAGTTGTTCGCCACGCAAAATGCGGACGGGCTTGCCGCTTTTATGCAGCAGGCGGGTAAACTGGAGGATGCCGGGCTTGCCGCCATGATGGGCAGGGTGGGGGAGTCCCTGACGGCATATGAAAAGGGGGAATATCTACTGACGGACGATAAGGCGCCGGTGGAACTGCTTGGGATGAGCGTTATCGACGGATTGATTCAGGATGAAATCGGTTATTATAAGGAAATCTTTAAAGAAGAAGGAATGAAAGGGTTGCTGGATGCCATGTAGGTTCTTAAGGTGTTACGTGCCGCTTGATGGCTTCAAAACTTTCCTTACTGATGACATGTTCCATCCGGCAGGCGTCCGCGGCTGCGGTTTCCGGGGCGACGCCAAGCCGCACCAGCCAGTCCGTGAGCAGCCGGTGCCGCTCGTAAATCATGTCCGCAATGGCTTTGCCTGATTCCGTCAGGCAGATGAAGCCTTCCTTTGTTACCGTAATGTGTTCTTTCAGCCGGAGGTTTTTCATGGCTACGCTGACGCTGGATTTCTTATAGCCCAGCTCTTCCGCGATGTCCACGGAACGCACGACCGGACGGGACTGGCTTAGGATTAAAATCGTTTCCAGGTAATTTTCTGCAGATTCATTGTTATTCATGTGTGATACTCCCTGTTAAAAATATTGTTTCCTTCCCGGAAAAGTGTTTCCCTGCTTTGTAAAGCGGGGGATTTCCGTATCTGCCATATGCCGTGCAGACGGCGGAAACGATTTCTCAAACACGCTTTAGGGGGATAGTATAGCATATTCTGGCGGCTGCGTAAATCCATAAGTCAAAAAGTTCTTGACAACTAATTCCAATTAGTATATACTAACTTATGAAAATGAAATTGAGAATTGATTTCAAAAAAGAAAAGAGGATGGGAACAATGCCGCTGACAATGGTAAATACCGGGGAAACAAATGTAATCCGTAAAGTGGGTGGAAAGGGGGAGACGAGAAAATTCCTTGAGAGCCTTGGCTTTGTGGCAGGGGGCTTAGTGACGGTGCTATCGGAAAACAATGGGAATGTGATTGTAAAGGTTATGGATTCCAGGATTGCCATTGGGAAAGACATGGCGAATAAGATTATGGTAGGAGTCATGGAGTCATGAGCATGTAGCATCGGGTGTGCGGAGCCATGGAGTGATGACATGGAAAATGAAAAAGGAAAATGAAAAAAATGAAAATAGGAAACGGGAAATAGGAGGATGGAAATGAGGACATTAAGGGATATTCCCTGCGGAAGGACCGTGAGGGTGGCGAAGCTGACCGGGGAGGGTCCGGTGAAACGGCGCATCATGGATATGGGCATTACGAAAGGTGTGGAAGTATCCGTAAGGAAAGTGGCGCCTTTGGGGGACCCCATGCAGGTAACGGTCAGGGGGTATGAGCTGTCGCTGCGGAAAGCGGATGCGGAAATGATTATGGTGGAGTAGGTTTTTGGTTTGTATATCGTATATCAATATTTTTTTACATACGGGTTAGTTGAAACTAACAAAAATAAAACATAGAAAATATGGAAAAGGAAATGGGAAAAAGGAGATAGGATATGTCAGTAAAAATAGCATTGGCAGGAAATCCCAACTGCGGGAAAACGACACTGTTTAACGGGCTGACCGGTTCCAACCAGTTCGTCGGGAACTGGCCGGGCGTTACGGTGGAGAAGAAAGAGGGAAAATTAAAGGGACACAGGGATGTGGTGATTACGGATCTTCCGGGTATTTATTCCCTGTCTCCGTATACGTTGGAAGAAGTGGTGGCGAGAAACTACCTGCTGAATGAAAGACCGGATGTAATTCTCAATATTGTGGACGGGACGAATTTGGAAAGAAACCTCTATTTGAGCATGCAATTGATGGAGCTTGGGATTCCGGTGGTGATGGCAGTCAATATGATGGATGTGGTGGAAAAGGAAGGCAGTCAGATACATGCCGGCAGATTAAGTGCGCAATTGGGCTGTGAAGTGGTGGAAATCTCCGCACTGAAAGGAACCAATATACAGAAAGCGGCGGAAATGGCGGCAGCGCTGGCAAGAAAGGATGAGGTAACGGTTCCCGTCCATAAATTTGCGCCCGAGGTGGAAGATGCAATCGGGGAGGTGGAAGCCATGCTCGGTGACAGCGTAAAGGAAGAACAGAAACGTTTCTTTGCGATAAAGCTGTTGGAAGGCGATGATAAAATCGGGGTACAGATGGGGCAGGTTCCCGATGTTTCGGTTCAGGTAAAGAAACTGGAGGAAGCATTGGACGACGATGCGGAAAGTATCATTACCAACGGACGGTATGTTTTTATTTCATCCATTACAGAGGATTGTATGAGCAGGGGCAAAGGAAAGAAAGGGGGACAGAGCGTTTCGGACCGGGTGGACCGCATCGTTACGAACCGTTTACTTGCACTTCCGTTTTTTGCCATGGTGATGTGGCTCGTTTATTATGTTTCCGTAACCACGGTGGGAACCTGGGCGACGGATTTGGTAAATGACGGTGTGTTCGGGGAAGAATGGAGCCTGTTCGGGCTGGAGATTCCGGGAATTCCCGCCCTTGTGGAGTCGGCGCTTTTGGCAGTGGGATGCGCGGACTGGTTGTCAGGACTGGTTTTGGATGGTATCATAGGAGGTGTGGGAGCCGTACTCGGTTTCGTGCCGCAGATGCTTGTGCTGTTTTTATTCCTGGCGTTTTTGGAAAGCTGTGGGTATATGGCAAGAGTAGCGTTTATCATGGACAGGATTTTCCGCAAATTCGGGCTGTCCGGCAAATCCTTTATTCCGATGTTAATCGGTACCGGATGCGGGGTACCCGCTGTCATGGCATCGCGGACGATTGAAAATGACCGTGACAGGAAAATGACCATTATGACCACGACGTTTATCCCCTGCGGAGCGAAACTTCCGATTATTGCACTGATTGCGGGCGCTTTATTCGGCGGTGCATCGTGGGTGGCTCCCAGCGCATACTTTGTGGGGATTGCGGCAGTGATCTGTTCCGGTATTATCCTGAAAAAAACAAGGATGTTTGCAGGGGATCCGGCGCCTTTTGTCATGGAACTTCCGGCCTACCATATGCCTACGGTGTCCAATGTGTTAAGGAGCATGTGGGAGAGGGGCTGGTCGTTTATAAAGAAAGCGGGAACCGTTATCCTGTTGTCCACCATGGTTATATGGTTTGCCACATATTTTGGTTTTGTGGACGGGGAATTCCGTATGTTAGGGGATGCGGAGATTGACCACAGCATTTTGGCTTACGCCGGAAGCTGCATAAGCTGGCTGTTCCTGCCGCTTGGCTGGGGCGACTGGAAATCGGCGGTAGCGGCGATTACCGGGCTTGTGGCAAAGGAAAACGTGGTAGGTACGTTTGGTATCCTGTTTGGTTTTGCGGAAGTGGCGGAAGACGGTACGGAAGTATGGGGGGCGCTGGCAGGAAGCATGACGGCGGCAGCCGCATATTCCTTCCTTGTTTTTAATCTTTTGTGTGCGCCTTGTTTTGCGGCGATGGGAGCGATAAAGCGGGAAATGAATAATACCCGGTGGTTTTGGTTTGCCATTGGATATCAGACGGGGTTTGCTTATGTAGTGTCCCTGTGCGTGTATCAGATTGGCTCCCTGCTTCATACGGGCACGTTCGGTTTCGGTACGGCAGCGGCATTTCTGCTGGCGGCAGGATTTCTTTACCTGTTAGTCAGACCATATAAGGAAAGCGGAACGTTAAAGATGGATATGGGAAGCCTGCGGAAGATGGCGGCAGTAAAGTAAAACGGCAGCCGCAGGCAGGGTATTGAAAGAATAATGCCAGAAGAAAAAGAAAACGATAATGGGAAGTTAAGGAGGTTTGGATGGGAACGGTGGCAGTAGGAATTCTTGTGTTTGGTGCAGCAGCATTGGTGGTAAAAGGCATGATAAAGGAAAGAAAAAGCGGAAAATCCGCCCGGTGCGGCGGTGACTGCGGGCATTGCGGCGGACATTGCCATTAAGACCGGGGAAAATAACGGAGCGTCAGCGCACGGCAGGGAGTGCGGCTGGCGCTTTTTTTGCTTTATAGGAAATTCCGAGTTTTGGAAACACAAAAAAGAACAGG
>CAJUMD010000013.1 GCA_910587275.1 uncultured Kineothrix sp. | reverse complement strand
GGATGCACGGTTTAGCCCGATGCGGCAAGGATGCCGCTTGAGGGCGTCCCGCAGCCTGTGAAAACCTACGTCATTCTGCTTAGAAACTCCCAGCCGGAAAAAGCGCACGGAAAATCCGGGACAGGCACTCCGGCTGCCGCCGTCCCGCAAAAAACTTCCGCACATGCGTCCGCATCCCGTTACCACAGGGGGACAGATATCATTCCGTATCGTTGACTTTTTCCTGCCCGTATTATATCATTAACATATCGGGTAAACAAGTACGGTATATAGGGCGTACGCCTTAAAATGAAGGAGGCAGTTATGGCAAACGATGCGGCAACAGGTAAACGGGCAGTGGCAGGCAGTGTGTGGAATGCGGATTTGGGAAACGGGAATTACCGTAATCCAATCCTTTATGCGGACTATTCGGATCCGGATGCAATCCGTGTGGGTGACGATTATTTTATGGTGGCGTCCAGTTTTTGCAATGCGCCGGGGCTTCCGCTCCTCCATTCCAGGGATTTGGTGAACTGGAAGGTGGTAAATTATGTGATAGATGAAATACCGGATGAACGGTATCGGGTTCCGGTGCATGGCTGCGGTGTATGGGCGCCGTCCATCCGCTATCATGAAGGGACTTATTTTGTTTGTTTTCCTATGCCGGATGAGGGGATTTACATGAGTACCGCCACGGATCCTTTCGGAAAATGGTCAAAGCCGGTGAACATCAGACCCGGTGCGGGATGGATTGATCCCTGTCCGTTTTGGGACGGGGACGGGAAGGCATACTTGGTAGCCGGGGTGGCAAAGAGCCGTATCGGCTATAAGAGCGTCCTGCATATGGTAGAGATGCAGCCGGACGGTATGGGACTTCTTGGGGAAGAAGTGAAGATTTTTGACGGAAACGAAAATGACCAGGTGACAATCGAAGGTCCCAAAATGTATAAAAGGAACGGCTGGTATTATGTGTTTGCCCCGGCCGGCGGGGTAAAGACAGGATGGCAGACCGTACTGCGTTCCAAAAACGTATTCGGGCCTTATGAATATAAAGTGGTGATGCGTCAGGGAGACAGCCCCGTGAACGGACCGCACCAGGGCGCATGGGTGGATACCGCTACGGGCGAGGACTGGTTCCTCCATTTCCAGGATGTTTATGCGGCAGGACGCATTACGCATTTACAGCCCATGAGCTGGCAGGATGACTGGCCAATCATCGGTCTTGCAAAAGAAGGCAATGACTACGGGGAACCGGTCATGGAATACCGGAAACCGGATGTGGGCAAAGGGACGGACAGAATCTGTGAGCCGGAAACTTCCGACGATTTTACCGGAAGTGAACTGGGACTCCAGTGGCAGTGGAACGCGAATCCCAAAAAAGAGTGGTATGTATTGACGGGCAGCGGCATGAAATTAAATGCCGTAAATAAGGAAACGGTATACGGGGATATGCCCAACCTGCTCCTGCAGAAATGGCCGGCTCCTGAATTTTGCTGTGTGACCAAAATGGATTTGTCCGGCCTTACGGACGGGGAGGAAGCAGGCGTGGTTTCCATGGGTATGGAATACGCCCTGTTGACGTTCCGGAAGAAGGGAGAACAGCTTCTTCCCGTATTTGTCACCGGGGAACAGATATACGGGAAAATCCTGCCGGACAGGACGGAAGAAAAAGAGTGCGGACTGCCGCCGCTTCCGGTTGGGCAGGCAAAGGAAATTTATGTGAGGTATACCGTGAAACGGACGGGTACACAGGATTTGAACGACAGGGAAAAAGGTTTTCCGTTGGAACTTGTAACCATGGAATACGCTGCCGGCAACGGCAGTTACCAAAAGGCAGGGGAAGCGGAAGCGGTTCCCGGGCGCTGGGTAGGCGTGAAGAACGGGGTTTTCTGCGCATCCACAGAGAAAGGAAGCGCCGGATATGCCCTGATAAACAGCGTTACATATGAAGCGTTATAATAGTTAAAAAAATAATGATGTGCGCAGCGGCGTTTCCGTTTTCCGTTACCGGGGGGACGGAGACGCCGGTTTTTTATGCCCTTTATGACGCGGCAGGGGCAGCCGGCGCCGCGCAGGGAGAACAGGCTGGTACATCAAATAGCAATCGGAGATTTTACGGAGGGAGATATTATGGAAAATTCTATTCAACTATATAATAAAAAACTGGGCAACTATTATGATTCTAACGGAAAGTTAATACAATACCCATCTAAAAGACCGTTGAGGATTATGGCTCTTATAAAAATTACAGAGCAAATGGACGTAAACAGGAAATATACGGAAAAAGAGGTAAACGAAATCATCAGGTTACACATTGCATTTAGTGACATAGAGTTAATCCGCAGGGAAATGTATCAATATAAATTGATTGGAAGACTTCGGGATGGCTCAGAGTATTGGGTGGAAAATGATTGGAGAAAGGCATATGCAGAATATATCAGAGAGGATTAGGCAGCAATGCCGCAAGGTTTCATTAGTCTTTCATGGAGTATATCAATATTTTGAATTGTATCACTATTTTAATGGCGTTGACAGGGATTTTCAGTCCTCTAAAATCCCTGTATTTTCAAGGGCAAAGAGCGTAAGCCTTTAGAAGTGCGGATACACAGACAGGACAGAGTAGCCATTCACTTTTTATTCATCTCTGCCGTACATTTTCTTATATAAAACATCGTTCATTTTTTTGACATTGCGTTTAGCTATAGCATATTGTATAACCCATATTGCTGCAAAAATTATAAAGAAAATTCCAAAATAACTTAAAATACCTTTCAGACTATGCTCCATCCAATGGGTAACAAAAGCTATTGGCATCATAATGACCGAAACAGATGAAAAATAAATTCCTGTCTGCTTGACAAGCCCCCAATCTTCCATTTCCCATATAACGGATGCAGCACCAAATCCAGAGCCTAATATTGCACATAAAAATGCTTGAAATAACACTGCATTGATTTCGCTTCCCATCGTAGTAGTCAATTCAGGTACGCATGGAGAATAGTATCCATCTGCAAATACCAAAGAGATTATTATCGTTATCATATACCCCATCGCCAGTCCAAGCGGAAAACCTAATAAGCTGCGTAAAACTATCTTTTTTTTCATACCTATCACCTCATATGCCTAATATAGTTTTGATTTTTGAAACATATCGTCTTGAAACATAAGTTGTTGTCCCATTCAGAAATTCAACACAAATTGTGCCCATAAAGCTCAAATCAAAGTTTTTTACCTTTTTGAAGTTAATTATTTCAGAATTTGAAATGCGGACAAATTGATTAGAATTTAATCGTTCTTCCATTTCATACAGTCTAAGGCGTGTTGTGTACTCGCCCTTATCTGTAACAACAAATACTTTTCCTGCATTTGCATAAACTCTAATCAAATCTTCCTGTTCAATTACTTCAATTTTTTCGTTTTTGCTACCAGAGATAATTTGCGGAGTTTCCTTCGATAATTTGTCTACTATCATGTTGACATCTTCTGTCATAGCGGCAGTGATTATAATTATTTTCGGTTCAACATATGCACTATCAATTTTTATCTCAACTTGCATTTTGACTCCCTCCTGTCTGTAATGTCATTATATGAAAATGAGGTATTGCTTTCAATAAATTTTCAACAGTCGGTCGTCTATCCACCATAAGTGGTTTGAATAAGACGATAAAAGAGGCAGGGATTTCTCCCTGCCGCCAGTTTACCATACGTAGATAATTTCTTTATTCATAATTTCCAGTGTACATGCCCGTTATTGCCGGCAAGTATTGATAATTGGCTCACGTGTTAAACTGCGCATATTTTTTCGGTGATATCCCGACTGCCTTTGTAAATGCTTTCAGGAAATTGCTGTAATCGTTAAAACCACATTTTTCACATGCTTCCGTCACCGAAAACCCTTCGTTTAGAAGCGCTTTCGCAATGGTAATCCGGCGCGCCGTGATATATTTGTTGATGGTGGTGCCGGTGGTGGATTTAAAAATACGGCACAGGTAGGAACTGCTTAAGTAAAAATGGGCGGATAAGGCATCCAAAGTCAGTTCTTCGGAAATGTGCCTGTTGATGTAGGTCAGGATATCGTCTACCTGGGCGTGGTTGGTGACGGTAATCTCCGCCGGTACGCTGTGGCCGTTTTGGTAAAAGGTTTTGTTTAAGAATACCATAAGCTCGGTAAAGGCGCACCGTTCCGTCAGGTCGCTGCCGAAACCGTTGGTGTCCGTAATCTTGTGTATCAGGTAGATGAAGCGTTTGCTCATCTCCGCATCAAAATGGAGTTTATGGGGCACCCCGTCCTCGCGATAGGTGAAACAATGGCTCAAATCCGTGTCCGGGGAGGAAAGCGACTGGAGATAATCGGGAAAAATGGAAATCACGATTCTTTCATGCACCCCAGTGTCCACCTGTGTCAGATAGTGGCTTTCATACTGGTTAATGAAGAAAATATCGCCCGGCTCAATATCATAGAAGCGGTTATCGATTAAGAACTGCTTTCCGCCCGATATGGAATAGTAGATTTCATAACAGTCATGTATGTGCATATCCATGGGTTTGTCGTCCTTGTACAGGTGTGCAACAGCAAAATATTTGTTGTCAATACAGTACTGGGTCGCCAGCCGGCATGATGTAAACTCTTTCATAAATCTACCATTTCCTTTCTTAAATCATATTAGAAGATATGTATTTTACTGGTTATCTTATCATAAAAGTGCTTACATTACAACACCGTAAGTCCATTATATACCGTCTGTTCATAATTTGCAATATTTGTGAAAAAATAAAACAGGAATTGGAATAACTGATATGTTATGATATCATCATAAGAGAAAGGGATTTCATAAAATTTTCCAAGAAGGATATTTCAGAAAGGAAGGGATGGCAAGTGGAACTTAGGACAGCGGCTTCACCCAGGGACGTGAAGCACTATACCACCGAGAGACTGAGGGAAGAATTTCTGATTCAGGGGTTATTTACGGCGGATGAGATTAAACTGGTATACAGCCATATTGACCGCATCATTACGGGAGCGGCGACACCGGTATCCAAGGCGCTGGTATTGACCGCAGGCGATGAGCTGCGTGCGGAATATTTCCTGCAGAGAAGGGAAATGGGTGTGATTAATATCGGCGGAGCAGGCATCATTACCATCGACGGGAAGAAATACGACGTGGCTTTCAAAGAAGGGATGTACATCGGAATGGGTGCGAAGGATATCAGCTTTGAAAGCAAAGACGGCTCCGAGCCGGCGAAATTCTATATCAACAGCGCCCCGGCGCATAAGACGTATCCAACGGTCCTGATTAAACCGGACGGTACGCCGGAAGACGGTGTGGTTATCGTGAAGGATGGGAATAAAGTGGAACTCGGCTCCCTGGAGGATGCAAACCACAGGGTAATCTGCAAGTACATCCTTCCGGGACAGGTGGAAAGCTGCCAGTTGGTTATGGGGATGACGAAACTGGAGCCGGGAAGCGTATGGAATACCATGCCCTGCCACACCCATGACAGACGCATGGAAGTGTATCTTTATTTTGAAATGCCGGAAGATGCCTTCGTGATGCATTACATGGGGGAACCGGATGAAACAAGGCATATCGTAATGAGGAATGAGGAAGCGGTTATTTCACCGAGCTGGTCCATCCATTCGGGCTGCGGTTCCAGGGCTTATACCTTTATTTGGGGTATGGTTGGGGAAAACCAGGACTTTGACGACATGGACGGCGTGGCTATGAAGGATTTAATGTAGTTTGGCAATTGACGAATAATTAGAAAAATAAAAACGAGAAGGAGAAGGAACGATGAGCGATTTTATGAAGAAGTTTTCACTGGAAGGCAAAGTGGCATGGGTAACGGGGGCATCCTACGGAATCGGTTTTGCGATTGCAAGCGCATATGCGGAAGCCGGCGCAACCATCGTATTTAACGACATTAAGCAGGAACTGGTAGATAAGGGCATCGCTGCTTATGAAGAAAAAGGCATTAAGGCGCACGGTTATGTATGCGACGTAACCAACGAGGAACAGGTGCAGGCTACGGTGGCGCAGATTGAAAAAGAAGTGGGCGTGGTTGACATCCTCGTAAACAATGCGGGTATCATCAAACGTATACCTATGTGCGAAATGACGG
The DNA here is from genome assembly GCA_910587275.1 of uncultured Kineothrix sp. Lineage (GTDB taxonomy): Bacteria > Bacillota > Clostridia > Lachnospirales > Lachnospiraceae > Kineothrix. The sequence continues at coordinate 38,731 of CAJUMD010000013.1, read as the reverse complement.
CAGCAGAGTTCCGTCAGGTAATCGACGTTGACTTGAATGCACCGTTCATCGTTTCCAAAGCGGTTATCCCCGGCATGATTAAAAAGGGCCACGGAAAAATTATCAACATCTGCTCCATGATGAGCGAGCTGGGACGTGAAACCGTATCCGCATATGCGGCAGCTAAGGGCGGTTTAAAGATGCTGACAAGGAACATTGCATCCGAATACGGCGAATTTAACATCCAGTGCAACGGCATCGGACCCGGCTATATTGCAACACCCCAGACGGCTCCGCTCAGGGAAGTGCAGCCGGATGGCTCCAAACATCCTTTTGACCAGTTTATCATTGCGAAGACACCGGCAGCCCGCTGGGGTGAAACGGAAGATTTGCAGGGACCTGCAGTGTTCCTTGCTTCCGACGCTTCCGATTTCGTAAACGGACATGTTCTTTATGTGGACGGCGGTATCCTCGCTTATATCGGCAAACAGCCGCAGTAATTTAAGGAAAGAAGGACATAATATGAAAATAGCATTGATTCATGAGAACAGCCAGGCGGCAAAAAACGAAATGGTATGCGATACGCTGAAAAAAGTTGTGGAGCCGATGGGGCATGAGGTATTTAATTACGGTATGTACAGTGCGGAGGATGAGCACCAGCTTACGTATGTGCAGAACGGGATTCTTGCCGCAGTGCTTTTAAATTCCGGCGCGGCGGATTATGTGGTGACGGGATGCGGTACGGGGGAAGGCGCCATGCTGGCATGCAATGCGTTTCCCGGCGTACTCTGCGGTCACATCGTGGACCCTTCGGATGCTTATATGTTTGCACAGATTAACGACGGCAATGCCATTGCGCTTCCTTTTGCAAAGGGATTCGGATGGGGCGCTGAGCTGAATCTCACCTATATTTTCGAGAAACTGTTTACGGGCGAAAGCGGACAGGGCTATCCGAAGGAAAGGGCAGTACCGGAACAGAGGAATAAGAAGATTCTCGATGAAGTGAAGAAGGTAACGCACCAGGATATGGAAAGCATCCTGAAGAATCTGGACAGGGAACTGGTGAAAGGCGCTTTGGCAGGCGATAAATTCAAAGAATATTTCTTTGCCAACTGCAAATGCGATAAAATGGCAGCCTGTGTGAAAGAAATCCTGGAAGGATAAAACCGGTAAACGGCAGGAAAACGGATAAAACGGAAAAAATGAAGTGAAAACAGAATTCAGACGGAATCAAGGAAGCGGAAAAAGCAGAGACCAGAAAGGATGAGAGAATGAATCCGATAGTAGAAGAAATCAGTAAAATTGGTATCGTACCGGTAATCGCGCTGGATGATGTAAAGGATGCAAAACCGTTGGCGGAAGCATTGTGTAAAGGCGGACTTCCCTGTGCGGAAGTGACGTTCCGTACGGATGCGGCGGAAGAATCCATCCGTGTCATGGCAACGGAATTTCCCGAAATGCTGGTTGGTGCGGGAACGGTTCTGACCACCGAGCAGGTTGACCGTGCCATCGGGGCAGGCGCGAAATTCATCGTAAGCCCCGGCTTAAACCCGAAAGTAGTTTCTTACTGTTTGGGGAAAAACGTTCCAATCCTCCCTGGAACCGCCAATCCCAGCGATGTGGAAGCGGCGATTGAGCTGGGACTGGAAGTGGTGAAATTCTTCCCGGCAGAGCAGGCAGGCGGCATCAATATGATTAAAGCGATGAGTGCTCCCTATACAAAAATGAAGTTTATGCCTACCGGCGGCGTGAATGCCAACAACCTGAAAGATTATTTGGATTTTAATAAAATTGTGGCATGCGGCGGAAGCTGGATGGTGAAGAAAGATTTGGTATCGGCGGGTAAGTTCGATGAAATCGAAGCGCTGACGAGGGAAGCGGTGAACAAGATGCTCGGCTTTGAATTAAGGCATGTGGGCATCAATGCGCCGGATGAAGATTCCGCGGATCAGACGGCAGGTACTTTTGAAGCCATTTTCGGTATGACGAAAAAGGCGGGCGGCAGTTCCATTTTCGCAGGTACCGCCGTGGAAGTAATGAAGACGCCTTACCTTGGGGCGAACGGGCATATTGCCATCGGTACCAATTATATTGAACGGGCCGTTTACCATTTGGAAAGACAGGGCGTGGTATTCGATGAGGATACGGCGAAGAAAGATGATAAGGGTAATTTGAAGGCTATTTACCTGAAGGATGAGATTGGCGGGTTTGCCGTTCATCTTGTTCAGAAATAGTGGTTTTATGATATTTCCTGTAAGGAAACCGCCGGTATATGCCGGCGGTTTCTTGTTGCTTATCGGGCAGTGGTCTGATAAAATATGAATGATATTTTATGGCATTATGCGTTGAATTGGCTTACTTCGATGGACGGCATTACGGATTGGGATGAAGTGTCGCCAAGGACATAAGAAGGTAGGGGACATACAGGGGAATATGGACAGGAGGAGATGCGGAATGAAAATTGTGATTTTGGAGAGGGACAGCGTAGGGCAGGATGTTTCGGTGGAATGTTTGGGGAAGCTGGGGGAAGTAACGGCTTATTCCAATACGGCGGCCGGTGAAGTGGGGGAACGGGTACGGGACGCGGAAATTATTATTGCCAACAAATCCCCGCTGAACGGGGAGACATTGAAGGATGCGGCTGGTGTGAAGCTGATCTGTGAATTTGCCACGGGATACGACAATGTGGATTTGGAGTACTGCCGGAGCAGGGGGATAAAAGTGGCGAATGTGGTGAATTATTCCACGGCGGCAGTTGCCCAGCATACGTTTGCTCTCTGTTTTTATATTTTGGAAAAGCTGAACCATTACGACCATTACGTGAAGTCGGGGGAATATGCGGCACAGTCCAGATTTTCCAATTTTGACCTTCCGTTTACCGAGTTGGACGGAAAGACGTGGGGCATTATCGGTATGGGTAATATCGGGCGGAAAGTGGCGCAGATAGCGGAAGCGTTCGGATGCCGGGTGATATTTTATTCGGCATCGGGAAAAAGCAGTTGTACGGAATATGAACGGGTGGAATGGGATACTTTGCTGGCGGAATCGGATTTCCTTTCCATCCATTGTCCTTTAAGCGACAGGACGAGGAATCTGATTGATTTGAATGCCCTGAAAAAAATGAAGGAAACGGCAATCTTGATAAACGTGGCGAGGGGACCGGTGGTGGACGACGGCGCGTTGTATACGGCGCTTACGGAGAACCTTATTGCAGGCGCCGGACTGGACGTTACGGGTACGGAGCCGATGAAGGATTCCAACCCGTTAAGCAGGATTACGGACAGCAACAAATTAATTATTACGCCCCATTTGGCTTGGGCGAGCATCGAAGCCCGCAGGCGTGTGGTGGAGGAAACGTACCGGAATATCGAAGCGTTTTGCCGGGGGGAGGAAAGGAACGTGGTGAATATGTCATGAAAAATCCGTATGACGGCACCTGTCGTGCGTTAATGGAAGATGCATTAATCCTTGCTTGAGCAGGGAAGATGCCTTCCCTGCTCGATTAAAATTTAATATTCTAAATTAAATATTTTAATATTAAATTTTTTTCATCATATGTGCTACCAGTTTTGCACAGTCCTGCGTCGCTTTCTGTTCAAACACGGGGTAATCCACCTCCGCGCTGTGGTCCGCTTTATCGGAGATGGCGCGGATGATGACAAAGGGAATTCCGTTTAAGGTTGCGGCATGGGCGATGGAAGCCCCTTCCATTTCGGTGCAGGATGCGGAAAACAGGCTGATGAGTTTTTCTTTTACGGCTGCATTGCTGATAAATTGGTCCCCGCTGACTACCCGTCCGGTAAAGACGTGGATATCCGGGTTGGCTTCCTGACAGGAGGTTTTTGCCAAATCCATTAAAGCGGGATCCGCAGGGAATTCCAGCCGTCCCAACTGGGGAACCTCTCCCGGCTGGTAGCCGAAAATGGTGGCATCCATATCGTGGTGCAGGGCATCGGTGGATACGACGATGTCCCCGATATCAATGGAAGCATCCAAAGAACCTGCAACCCCCGTATTAATGATATGTGTTACATGGAAAAGATCCGCAAGAATCTGTACACACATGGCAGCGTTTACTTTGCCTACTCCGCTGCGGACAATAACTACTTCCTGCCGGTTTAACGTGCCTTCGTGGAATTCCATGGAGGCTTTTTTAACGATTTGTTTCATCTGCATTTGGGCTTTCAGCGTCTCCACTTCCAGCTCCATGGCGCCTATAATTCCGATTTTTTTCATTTTCTGTTTGTTCTCCTTTCTATTCCCTCTCTGCCTGCAGCGATGGAAGTTTGCTGCAAAGTTGCCTGCAGCGGGATTGTTGGCTTTACTCGGGATATACCAGACGGCTGTCGTCGATATGGTAAAGAACCTGATTTAAGAACCTGTCTGCAAGGTAGTTTGCCATCCCTAAATTCATGTCGAGGTAATTGCCGCAGTCCTTGGCGCTTGCACCGGGAACCTCATCCTTAAAATCACGGATGAATTCATATAATTCCACCATAAGCGGTACGATATCCCTGGAAGAATAATCTCCCGCAAGAAGCAGGTAAAATCCGGTACGGCAGCCCATGGGTCCGAAATAAATGGTTTTCTTCCCGTACTCTTTATGGTTGCGCAGGAAGGTAGCGGCAAGGTGTTCGATGGTGTGCATTTCCGCCGTGTTCATAACGGGTTCCTCGTTGGGGGAAGTCATCCTTAAGTCAAATGTCGTGATGACTTCCGCCCCTACGCTGTCCTTACGTGAAACATATACGCCTGGCTGTAATTTTATGTGGTCGATCGTAAAGCTGGTGATTTTTTCCATAAACTGTCTCCTTTTTATTTGGTACCATTTTTGTTTTGGCATCGGTACATGTATTTTACATTTTCTATTTTACATTGAATACGGGGAATGACAAGTGGAATTTAGGGATTCTTAAAAAATTTTTAGGAAAAAGGCGGCAATACTCTGTTATAATAAAAAGGAAATAAGGGAACATAACGGGAATATGGATGGGAGAACATATATGGCTAGAGTGATATCAATTGGGGCGCAGGATTTTGAAGACCTGGTTATGAATGACTGCTTTTATGTGGATAAAACAATGCTGATTAAGGAATGGTGGGAAAGCAGGGATATGGTTACCCTGATTACTCGTCCGCGTCGTTTTGGCAAGACCCTGAACATGAATATGCTGGAATGTTTTTTCAGTTTGAAATATCAGGGAAGGGGTGACCTGTTTCAAAAATTGGATATATGGAAAGAGGAAGATTACCGGGCGCTTCAGGGAACTTATCCGGTAATCAGTTTATCTTTTGCGGGGGTGAAAGAAACTAATTATGCTTTTACAAAACGTGCCATGAATTATATCCTTTTGGATTTGTATACACAACATGATTATTTGAGGAAAAGCGATGCGCTCACAGAGAGGGATAGGGAGTATTTTGAAAGCGTATCGTCAGACATGGATGAAGTGGAAGCATCTTTGGCCATTCATAATTTATGTAAATTTTTGTACCGTTATTATGGCAAAAAGGTCATTGTTTTATTGGATGAATATGATACGCCAATGCAGGAAGCATATACGGGCGGTTTTTGGAAGGATATTGTTTCTTATACAAGAACTTTGTTTCATAATACGTTTAAAACCAATCCGTATCTGGAAAGGGCGGTTATGACCGGAATTACAAGGATCAGTAAAGAGTCCGTGTTTTCGGATTTAAATAATCTGAAAGTAATTACAACGACAGCCAATCAATATGCTTCTTGTTTCGGCTTTTTGGAAGATGAAGTATTTGAGGCTATGGATGAATTCGGAATGACAAACAAAGAGGAAGTAAAGCATTGGTATAACGGATTTATGATTGGAAACAGAAAGGATATATATAATCCATGGTCAATTGTAAATATGCTTGATTCAAAACAGTTAAAACCTTTTTGGGCGAATACAAGTTCTAACGGGCTGGTGGGCAAGCTGTTAAGACAGGGCAGTGAAGAAATGAAGATAGAATTTGAACGGCTGCTTTCCGGCGGGACGATAGTAAGCCGGATCGATGAGGAGATTGTGTTTCACCAACTGGAGCAGTGTGAGGATTCGGTATGGAGTCTTTTACTGGCGGGCGGATACTTAAGAATTGTGGAGGTGCGGGGAAACGATTATGAAATGGCGCTTACCAATTATGAGGTAGTGCAGATGTTTGAGAAAATGATTTTGGACTGGTTCAGGGAAGACAAATCCAATTATAATCGTTTTGTTAAGGCACTTTTATCGGGGGATGTGGAGGCAATGAATTATTATATGGAAAATTTTGCCGAGACCATGTTTAGTTCTTTTGATGTGGGAAACAAGCCTTCGGAAAAAAACAGTCCGGAACGGTTTTACCATGGGTTTGTTTTGGGATTGCTGGTAGACCTGAAAGGGAGGTATGCAGTGACTTCTAACAGGGAGAGCGGATTCGGTCGGTATGACGTCATATTGGAACCGTTAAGAAAAGAGGATTATGCCATAATCCTGGAATTTAAGGTGTATAATCCTAAAATAGAAAAAAATTTGGAGCAAACCGTGCAGACAGCGCATCATCAAATGGAAGAAAAGCATTATGAACGGGTATTACTTGATCATGGAATTGGGAAGGAGCGTATCCGTAAGTATGGGTTTGCTTTTCGGGGAAAAGAAATATTAATTGGATAAAAGCCGGCAGGATAACGGCAGAAACGGAAAAATAAAAATGCAGGAGGAATATTATGGAAAGAAAAAATGCAAAAGGATTAACCCGGAGAAATAGTTACATCATTGGTATCGGCGCGGTAATTTTATTGGCGGCAGTGATAGCGGTGGTATTCGTGGCAGCGGGGAACAGGGCGCAGGGGGATGACACGGCACAGAACGATGCCCCGCAAAATGACGGAATGCAGGACGGTACAGGGGCAGCCGGTGACACAAAGGAAATGAACGGAGCCGACGGAATCCATGAAGCGGACGGGGGGGAGCCGGTAACGGCAGTATATGTTCCGTATGGGGAAGGCGCGCATATTTTCGTGGGGGAGCAGGCGGGGGTATTTGTGGCAACATTTCCGGAGGAAATTTACGACATAAACGGAAATAAGATTACGAAGGAGCAGTTGGTGAAAGGAAACGTGGTGGAGATATACGGCAACGGAATGATGCTGGAATCCTACCCGGGTCAGTATCCGGGCATTACGAAGATGAAGGTGGTGGAGGAAGGAAAGCCTTCGGATGCGGATGCTTACCAGGATATTGTGGATGAGATTTACCAGGAGCCGGATCCGTCGGAGCCGCCTTCCCTGAATGTGGGGTATACCACGGATTTGGCGGATGTTACCGTTATGGTGAACCGGGGCGGATACGAATGGGTTTATACGGACAAGGATGGGTTGAGCACTGCGGTGGTGGCGGATTCCGTCCATGTGCTGGATTGGAAAATCGGGGAAGAACTGGCGGATATCAAGATAAAGGATTCTTTGGATCTGACCCTTTATTTTTCTGCGGAGCCGGAGGCCGTGGAAGCAGTCCGGTATGACGCTTCCCTGTTGGGGAAAGTACGGGAATACCCGGAAGGGGAAAAAATAACCGTGGGAAAGAAAGACGGGCAATGGGTGCTTGCCGGCGTGACCGGAGGGTATGTGTATGATATCACGGGTATGTGGGAGAACGGCAGGGCAGACTATGGATTTATTGTGTTGGTGCAGGAGTAAGGCGGTAATGGCAGCACAGGCAGCGATAGGAGAAATAAGGCGCCGCCGCCAGGGGCATCCGTTACGGTCAGGGTTCCGTTATGGGCGGCGGCAATTTCTTTTGCGACAGCCAGCCCCAGTCCGTGATGTCCCTTTTTGGGGGAAGAAGGACATTGGTAAAAACGTTCAAAAATCCGCTCCTGTTCTTGGCTTGGAATACCGCCGCCATTATCCTGCACGCCGATGGTAATTCCGTTTTTGAATGCATATGTTGTTTTCGTCTTTTTTCGCGTTTTCAAAGTTTTATTCCTTTTTCCGGTTTCGGAAACACCGTCCGCAAGAAAAAGAAGGATACTGCTTCCCGCAGGTGTATGGGAAAGGGCGTTGTGGAGTAGGATATGGCATACCTGCCGTATCCGCACAGGGTCACAGGTGCAGAGGGGAATCTCTGCTTCAGGCAACCGTATGGAGAGGTGATGGCTGCTTTCACCGGCGAGCGGCTGGAAACTTTCATAAGTTTCCAGCAAAAGTGTCTGTAAATCGGTTGCTTCCATTTGTAAGGGCAGGCTGTGGCTGTCTGCCCTTGATAACGTCAGGAGCTGTTCCAGCATGGAGGACATCTGCTCCCCTTCCCTTGCGATGACCTGGAAAAAGGTCTTTTGCTGCGTTGCCGGAGCTTTTTCACAGGCGGAAGCGCTGGACAGAATAACGGCAAGGGGCGTGCGTAATTCATGGGAAACACCGGAAATAAAGCGGTTTTGGCTTTCCTGTGAATCCAAAAGCGGCCGCAGAAGGTACCCGGTGAAATGCCAGCAGAAAAACGTTAAAATGCATTCGGAACCGATAAACAGTAAAAGGTAAAGAAGAAGACTGTTTCCCAGGCGGGCATAAAGCGGTTCCAGGGATTGGATAAAATATATCCGTAAAACGCTGTTGTTTTTGGCAATCTGCTTATGGTAAAGGAGAATTTCCGGCAGGATGCCATGGCTGCCGATGAAGGCATCCGAATTTCCGGCAGCGCAGCGAAGGGAACGTCCGCCGGACGTTACGGGCAGGTAATTGCCGTAAATCTGCAGGATACGGTTGGCATGATCATTGTTATGGAAAAGTTCCCTGCCGTTGTCCCACAGGTAAATGCGGAATCCGCAGGCTTCTTCTTTGGCGGTCAGCCATTGGGAGGTAAGAATGTTCTGTTCCCGGATGGATTCCAAAACCGTATAAGACTGACCGGTAAAAGAGGAAAGCTGAAGGGAAAACTGTTGCTTGGCGGACAGGTAAAAACTGACGCAGAGCAGGGCGGTGAGCAGGGCGGAAGTGACAAATGTAAATAAAATGGTAAGCCGAAGCCGTACGTTCCGGTACATGGGAAGGTTCCTTTCTGTTCCTTAATTCCTATTTCCGTGATTTCATATCAGATTCCCTATCGATTGTATTAACCGGTAGATGGGGGAAGACCGTCATGGTATTCCAGCCGATATCCTATTCCCCGCCTGTTGAGAATGCGGACGCCGCTTTCCAGTGTTTTTAAACGCTTCCGCAGAAAATATATATAGTTATCCAAATTGCTGTCCTCTACGGAAGTGTCCAGCCCCCAAATCTTGTGGAGCAGAACCGTGCGGTTTGCCGTTTTTTCCCCGGTCCGCAGAAGCAGCCCCATGAGTTCGTTTTCCGTTTGGGAGAGGGAACAGTTTTTATCTTTGCAGGACAGCCTGTTTTCCGCCGGGTCCAGGGAAAGGTCGCCAAAAGACAATCTGGCTTCGCGGAAAGCATTCCTGCGCCGGAACAGTGAGGTGATTCTGGCAGACAGTTCCGAATAGGCAAAGGGTTTGACCAGATAATCGTCCGCGCCCGTATTTAAGCTGTTTACCCTGTCGTCGATTTCACCGAGGGCGGAAAGAATAATGACGGGAGTCAGGTTGCCTTCGGCGCGCATGGATTTCAGGATATGGATGCAGTCTTTTTCCGGCAGCATACAATCCAGTAAAATAAGGTCATAAATTTCCTGGCGGATATAAAGCTCCGCTTCCCTGCCGTTATGGCAGCAGTCCGTGCGGTGCCCGTCCTGCCCAAGCCGGCAGGACAGTGCGAGGCACAGGTCTTTGTCGTCTTCGATGAGTAAGATGTTCATGTGTTTCTCCATGGAATCAAATAAAATAAATTTTAGGGAATATGGTGTATGATAAAAACAGTATATCATAGAAAAACTCAAAGTAACTTCTAAAAATATGGAAGATATTTAGAAGTTATTTCGAGTTTTTATTTCTTATAATGGGAACAAGTGTAAGATTTTTTCAGGCGCGCTTTTGGGAAATGCATTGGGGAAGACGGCAAAACGGGGAGGAGACGGAAAATGGAAACGGAAACAGAAACAATGTGTAAAACAAGCGGATTATTACGGAAAAAGCAGTATCGGTACATATTGTTTGCAGTCTTACTGATTTTGGTTTTGTCCGGCTGCGGCAGCGGGGAAGAAGTACCGATGGGAAGGTATGCAGACCGGGACGTGCAGATGGCAGACGGCGGATATACCTATATGCATCCGTTGGCAGACGGCGGTTATTATCTGTTTGGGGAGGATGCTGATTTGACCCTTGTGGATGCGGAAGGTACGGTGGGAACGGAAGTCTGGAATTGGGAGCAGAATGCGAATATTAAAATGAAAATTGCCGTTGCCGTATCGGACGAGGGGGCAGTTTTTTTCAGCTACCGTCCGAAATTTACTACCGGGGAAGAATACGAGGCGCTTGGCGGAGACCGGGAGATTTGGTATTTGTATTATTATGTGGATAAAGAAGGCGCCCGGCATTCGCTGGAGCTTTATGGTGCGGATTACCGGAAAGGAATCAATTTGGAATATTTTGCTTTTTCACCGGAAAATCATCTGTATGCGGCATCGGATTCCTGTGTATACCGTATTGATGTGGAGAGCGGGGAAGCGGTAAGTCTGTTTGGGACGGAAGGAATGGTAGAGGAGTTTGCTTTTTTGGGTAATACCATGGTTGCAATAGACGATAGGAAAGCCTACCTTTACGACATGGCAGGGAACCGGCTTTTGGACGGGAATAGTGTTATCGATGAATTTGTTTCCACCCATCAAAGCGGCAGGATTGCCCTTGCCGCAAAGGACGGAATTTTATATTTTGCCTGCCGCACGGGACTTTACCGGTATTTATGGGACGGAGCGGTCATGGAACAGATTGCGGACGGACGGCTGGTTGCCCTCGGGGACGGACAGCATTCGCCGCAGGCGCTTCAAGCGTTGGAAAACGGGGAATTCCGCGTATATTTCGGCGGGAACCGTATGACGGAAATGTATTATGACGAAACACTTCCTGCAAGACCGGAAAAGGAACTTGTGATTTTCAGTTTGGAGGAAAACGGTTACATCCGTTATGCGGGACAGCTTTTCCAAAAGGAACACCCGGATGTCCTGGTGAAATATGAAACGGGTATGGACGGCGACAACGCGGTCAGCAAAGAAGATGCGCTGAAGAATCTGAATACAAGGCTGTTAGCCGGTGAATCGCCGGATATTATCATATTGGACGGTATGGATATGGAGCAGTATGCCAAAAAAGGAGTCCTGAAAGAACTGGACGGTTTTCTTGCCCCTTATTTGGAAGAAGATATTCTGTACCAAAAAATCGTGGAAGGAATGCGGACCAGGGAGGACGGGAACCTATACGGCATTCCCATGTCGGTAGACCTTCCGTTTTGGTTGAGTGAAAAGCAGTATTTGGACGGGGAAAACGGGCTTGCGGATCTTGTGGAGGGAATGGAGCGGGCGAGGGCAGACCATCCGGAAGGACCGCTTTTGTTCACACCGCACGGGAGGGATTTGCTGAATCAGTTGATTCCGGTGTGCCTTCCTGCCTGGACTGGGGAGGACGGCAGCCTGGAGACCGGAAAGATTGAGGAATTTTACCAGGCGGCGCTGACGCTTTGGGAACTGGACTGCGCCGGATTACCAGGGGATGCAAGGGAGAAGTGGCAGGAGAATATCCGGCAGATTTACAATCCGGAGGAGCAGGATATGTTGGGCATTGAGGGCGGACAGTATGTTGACAATCGGGGAATCGGCGAGACCTGGGCACAATTTGGGATTTTGGATAACATAGTATTCGGGATGTCATTCATGCATATGAAGATGTTTGCCATCCGCGATGCAGGGGGGAAGCCGGGGGCAACGGATGAAGTAGTTTACGGAACTTTTACCGGACAGGCAAAACAGGTTTTTCGTGCAACTACGGTAACGGGAATCTGCAGTCAGGCAGCACAGCCGGAACTGGCAGAAGATTTCATGGAATTGCTGTTATCGGATAAAATGATGAATAAGTGGTGGCTGCAGGGTAACCTGAGCGGCGGTATTCCAATCCGGAAGGAATCCGTGGAAAAGATATTGGATATCAATAACCATGAATTTGCCGAGATGAAGGGATTTAATGAAAAAGATACAGGTTTTTTACATGATGAAACCTGTTGGCCGTCGGAGGAAGAAAAGCAATGGCTTTATGGGCTCATGGAAGATGCTTCCTGCTGTTACCGTTCCGGCTCCATGCTGGAAGAAACCGTAAAGGAGATCGGACTGCGGGTTTTGAACGGGGAAATTACACCAAAGGAGGGGGCGGATATGGTTGCGGGCAAAATGGCGATTGAAATGGAAGAATAGGAGGCTTTTATTTTTGGCGCCGGGATTTTCGGGGGTACTCCTGTTTTACCTGCTTCCTTTTGCGGAAACAGTAAGGCGTTCTTTTTTTCAGTCAGGCAGCGGGGCTTTTGCGGGGACGGCAAATTACCGTGCTGTCCTGCATAACGCTGCTTTTTTGAGGGCTGTCCGCAATACGGTAGCTTATGCTGCGGCAGGGGTGCCGCTTTTAATGACTGTCAGCTTGTTTTTGGCGCTTTTGGTACGCGGGCTGGCCGCAAGGCGGAAACTGGTGTCCGCCCTGCTGGCGCCAATGGCGGTTCCGGCTGCAGTGATGGTTTTGGTGCTGCGTATTTTGGCGGATGAACATGGGCTGTGGAACGGGATGTTTGCCGCGGTATCGGAGCGGATTACAGGGCTTCCTGTATTTACCGGGGCGGATTATCTGCATTCGGATTTGGCATTGGCAGTGGTGACAGGGAGTTTCCTTTGGAAAAATACGGGTTATATGATGATCTTATGGCTGGCAGGGCTTGCGGGACTGCCGAAAGAGGTGGACGAAGCGGCAGTTGTGGACGGGGCGGGCAGATGGCAGCGGTGGCATTATGTGACAAGGCCGCAGCTTGCCGGAAGTTTTTTTACGATTGGGATGCTGTCCGTTCTTCAGATTTTTAAGAGTTACCGGGAGATATGGATGGTTGCCGGCAGCTATCCGCAGGAAAATATTTATTTCCTCCAGCATTTGCTGCAGAATTGGTATCTAAAGCTGGAATTTGACCAAATGGCAGCGCTGACGGTGCTGCTGTCGGCAACGCTTTTGGTTTTATGCCTTATTTTGCAAAAAAGGCTGGAACCGGACTTATAATGGCGGCGGAGGGATGCGTAACGGAAAAACGAATAAAAAGATTGGAAAAAAGAAAAACGGAAAAAGTAAAACGGCGTGTGGTCAAGTGGGCTGCGGGAGGCGTCTGTTTTTTAGCGGCGGCACTGGTCTGTCTGCCGTTATTCCTGATACCGGCAGGGGCGGTTATGGATGATATGGAGCTGCGGCAGATGCTTTCCCCCGTCATGGATGGAAGCGGCGGTTATGCCAAATGGCATCTGATTCCTTTGTATCCTACCATGGAACATTATTACAGGCTGCTTGTGGGTTCCCCGGAATTTTACCGGTTGTTTTGGAATACGGTAGGCATGACTGCGGCGGTTTTGGCAGGGCAGCTTTTGGTCGGGCTGCCTTCGGCATGGGCGTTTGCGGTATTCCGTTTCCGGGGCAGGGGTGTTTTGTTCGGATTGTATGTGGTATTGATGCTTTTGCCTTTTCAGGTGATGCTGTTGCCGCAGTATCTGGTATTGCAGAAAATGGGGTTATACGGGAAAACTGCTTCTGTTATTCTGCCCGCCGTATTTTCCGCGTTTCCGGTGTTTCTTATGTACCGGGGATTTACGCAGATCGAAAGGGATGTATTGGAAGCTGCCCGGTTGGACGGGGCGGGGGAAATGCAGGTATTTCTTTTTGTCGGTATGCCGCTTGGCAGGACGGGGATTCAGGCGGCAATGGTTTTGGGTTTTTTGGAATATTGGAATTTGGTGGAACAGCCCATGGCATTTTTGGAGGAGCAGAAAGACTGGCCCCTGTCTTTGTATCTGCCCCGGCTTACGGTGGAACAGGCGGGATTTGCATTTGCCGCATCTGTTGTGGTATTGGTTCCGGCTTTGTTTGTCTTTGCGCTGGGGCAGGATGCGTTGGAAAAAGGAATTACCTATTCCGTTTCCATGGTTCCATGGGATGGGGAAAAAGGATAGGGTATGGTATGGATAGAAAGAAAAGACTCGGAATGGGATTTGGGATTTTCATGGCGGGAATGCTGGTTATGACATTTGTGTCAAGAGTCATCTATGTCAGTCAGATGCCGAGGGTGAAATGGAGTTATTTTTCCGCAGCGTCCATACAGAATACGTTCTTGTCGGAGGGAACCCTGGAAGCGGTGAATGCGCAGGCGGTGACCGGTATGGAGGGGTTATTGGTAAAAAAGGTCTGTGTGGCAGCAGGGGAACGGATAGAAGCGGGTACGGTCCTTTACGAAGTGGATTTGGAGGATTTGGAGATGCAGCTTAGCCTGCTGGAAGCGGAAGAACGGGTGTGGCAGGCGCAGGTACAGACGGAAAAGAAGGAAGCGGCAACGGAGGCAGCCCGTGCGGCAGAGGATTATGAAAGCGCGGCGGCGGAATTGGAGCGGAAGATTGCGGAAGAAATGATTTTGCTGGAGCAGGCGCAAGAAGACATGGATACGCATATGTTCCGGATACCGCAGGAGGACGCGCCGGATGAGGTATGGATTGCGTGGGCGGATGAGAGGACGCGGATAGACCGGGAAATAAAGGAAAGGCAGCGGGCAATCGAAGAAACCGGACAGGAGAAAGAGAAGGTTTTGCGGGAGGCGGCAAGAAGCATGGAGGATGCACGGAATGTGCAGAATCAGGTGGAAGGCGCTTACAGTGCCGGTTTTTCTTCCATAGGACAGGTGCAGGAAAGGGAGCATAAGATTGCGGTGTGGAAAGAGCTTGCGGAGAGGGGCGGCAGGGTAGCGGCAGAGCAGGAAGGATGCGTGCTGGAGGTGATGATACAGGCTGGGACACGGATGGGGGAAGGCGCGGTGATGCGTTATGCGGACGCGCAGGGCAGTTTGGTCTTCCGCACCGTGATACCGCAGGAAAATAAGTCTATGGTGCATACGGGGGATCGGGTGCATCTGAGTTTTCCCGGCAGCCCGGAGGAAGCGGATGAGGAAATTGATTCCATTATACAGGAAAACGGCGGTTATACGGTAACGGTATGGCTGGAAGCGGGTGTGGCGCAGGGGAGGACGGAAGGCGTAATGGAGGTAGTCTCCACATCGGAGATTTATGATTTCGTGGTTCCGAAACGGGCGCTGCATTATGACGGGGATATGTATTACATTTACGTGCTGGAAGAAAAGAACGGAATACTCGGAACGGAACTGTGTGTCAGGCGGCTTCCGGTGCGGTTGCTGGACGGGAATGAAGATAAGGCGGCAGTGACGGACGATTTATTGGAAAGCGGCATGAAAGTGGTGGTGGAGAGCGACAGGGAATTGGGGAACGGTATGGCGGTTATAATACAATAAAAATATTGACAGTAAAAAAATACATGATATGACAAATAGGCAGAAAATTGTTTCTTACCTCTTTTCTTGTTTGCCCAATTGTGATAAAATTAACATATTGCATGGTGCCGGGGATGGGGACGGGTTACCCCGGCCGGCAACGAGAAATGTGAGAGAGGTAATTAATTAGGAGGTGCATTATGGCAAAAGAAATGATTGCAATGCTTCTTGCCGGCGGACAGGGTTCCCGCCTGTATGCTTTGACAGAGAAACTTGCAAAACCGGCAGTTCCGTTTGGCGGGAAATACCGTATTATTGACTTTCCGTTGTCCAACTGCGTAAATTCAGGGATTGATACGGTTGGAATCCTGACGCAGTACCAACCGTTAGTATTGAACGAGTACATAGGCAACGGCCAGCCGTGGGATTTGGACCGTCTGTATGGGGGCGTACATGTTCTGCCGCCTTACCAGAAGGCGAGCGGGTCGGACTGGTATAAGGGAACGGCAAACGCGATTTACCAGAATATTTCATTTATTGAGAGATATGACCCGAAATATGTCATTATTCTTTCGGGGGACCAGATTTGCAAGCAGGATTACAGTGATTTCCTGAAATTCCACAAGGAGAAAGATGCGGAATTCAGCGTTGCGGTCATGGAAGTTCCTTGGGAGGAGGCTTCCCGTTTCGGTCTGATGGTGGCAGATGAAAATGACAAGATTACGGAATTCCAGGAGAAACCGAAGGAACCGAAGTCGAATTTGGCTTCCATGGGTATCTATATTTTCAATTGGGATATCCTGAGAAAATACCTGGAAGAAGACGAAGCGGATTCCAATTCCGAAAACGACTTTGGAAATAACATTATCCCGAACCTGCTCAGGGATCAGCGCAGGATGTATGCATACCATTTCAACGGGTACTGGAAGGACGTGGGAACCATTTCCTCCCTGTGGGAAGCGAATATGGAGGTGCTGGATCCGGAGCACAGCGGTATTAACCTGTTTGATGAACACTGGAAAATATACAGCCGTAACAGCGGTATGACCGGACATAAGATCAGCGCGGGCGCGACGGTGGAAAATTCCATGATTACCGACGGGTGCCGGATTAAGGGTGCGGTGAAACATTCCATCCTGTTTGCAGGCGTCCGGGTGGAAAAAGGAGCGGTCATCGAGGATGCGGTTATCATGGGCGGAACCGTCGTTAAAGCGGGAGCCGTGGTAAAACACTGTATCGTGGCGGAAAACGTTACCATCGGTGAGAACGCGGTAGTAGGCGCAATGCCCACCGACGAGGAAAAGGGTGTGGCAACCATCGGCGATGGCATTACCATCGGCGACAATGCGAAGATTGGCCCCAATGCCATGGTGAATAATAATGTGGAAGGCGGTGGAGAACAATGGTAAATTCAAACACGAGTGCACTTGGTATTATATTCCCTAACAGTTATGATGCGCTGGTTCCGGAACTGGTGAATGTGCGTTTGATGGCGTCCATTCCGTTCTGTGCGCGTTACCGTCTCATAGATTTTATCTTATCCAGTATGGCAAACTGCGGCATCGACAACGTGTCCGTGATGGTAAACAACAATTACCATTCCCTGATGGACCATTTGGATTCCGGCCGTGAGTGGGATTTGGTACGCAAAAACGGCGGCCTGCATATTTTTCCTCCATATGTGGAGAAAACTTCCAAGCCTTTTGTCGGGCGTGTGGGCGCTTTGGCGGGTATCCTGGATTTCCTGAGGGACCAGAAGGAAAAATACGTGGTAATGGCGGATACAAACGTCGTGGTGAACTTCGATTTTAATAAGATGCTTAAGGCACACATGGAGAGCGGCGCGGATGTTACCGTTGTTTACAATGAGCAGGAACTGCCGGAGAGCTTTTTGAAATCCACGGCGAACGATAAGGGATTTTATTATACCTTTAATCTGGAAAACGGAAGGGTAACGAGGATGTTTGTAAATCCCAGGGAATCCGGCGTACAGAACTTTTCCATGAATATCTTCATGGTGGACCGTGAACTGCTGATTGATTTGGTCAATACGGCGTTCGTCCATGGAATGGAGTATTTTGAGCGGGATGTACTCATGCCCAGACTGAACAAACTGAACGTGCAGGCTTATAAATATGAAGGCTATGCGGCGCGTATCTGTGATATGAAGACGTATTATGACGAAAATATGAAGCTGTTGGATGATTATAATTTGGATGCCCTTTTTGCAGGGGCACCGATTTATACGAAAATCCGTGACGATAACCCCACAAGGTATATTGACGGTGCGAAAGTCCAGAATGTCATGGCGGCTGACGGCTGTATCATTGAGGGTGAAGTGGAAAACAGCATCCTGTTCCGTGGCGTTAAGGTGGCGAAGGGTGCAAAAGTAAAAAATTGTATCCTGATGCAGGATACCGTGGTGGAAGCGGGAGCGGATGCCGAGTATCTGATTACCGATAAAAACGTGACGATTTCTGCGGGTAAGGAAATGAAAGGTACGGATACGTTCCCTGTTTATATCGGGAAATACCAAACGGTTTAACAGTTGGCGGAAAATGAGGCGGGAAACAGATGTTTCCCGCCTTTTAAGGAATATGCCGTTTAAGCGGCACCCGAGTCGCGGAGTGCCGGGAGGTTGCAATGTTTGGATTGGATAAAACCAGAAACGATTCTTTTTATCATCACATTTTTAAGCTGGTACTGCCTATTGTGGTGCAGAATCTGCTCAGTGCGGCGGTCAGCTCGGCGGATGTGGTGATGTTAAATTATGTGGGGCAGTCTTCCATATCTGCAGTATCGCTGGCAGCGCAGTATGCTTCGGTGCTGTTTATGGTGTTTTACGGGCTGGGTACCGGTGCGACCATGCTCTGTGCACAATATTACGGGAAAGGGGACATGCAGGCAATCCAGGTGGTGGAAGGGATTGCGCTGCGTTTTTCTCTGTTGATTTCCCTGCTGTTTTCCGGGACTGCGCTGCTGGCGCCGGAGGGAATGATGCGCATTTTTACCAATGACCGGGAACTGGTCGCCATAGGGGCTTCCTATCTGCGCTGTATGAGCGTATGCTATTTGTGCTGGGGGATTACGGAAGTATATTTGGCGGTGCTTAGGAGCATCGGGCGGGTGATGGTCAGCACGGCGATGAATGTGCTGGCTTTTTCCCTGAATATCGTGTTAAATGCGGTATTTATTTTCGGGCTGTTCGGTGCGCCGAAGCTGGGAGCAACGGGGGTTGCCATAGCCACTTCCCTTTCAAGGTTTATAGAATTACTGGCGTGTTTTGGAGTATCTTTTTTCAGTAAGGATATTAAGCTGGACTTCCGGTATTTATTTTCCAAAAACAAAGCGCTGTTTGGGGATTTTGTCAGGCTGTCGCTGCCGGCCCTCGGAAATGATATCAGTTGGAGCGTGGCATTCTCCATGTACTCGGTAATCCTGGGGCATCTTGGCACGGATGTGGTGGCAGCGAATTCCTTCGTAATCGTGGTGCGGAATTTTGGAACCATCCTTTGTTTCGGAATGGCGAGCGCGGGCGGTATCCTGCTTGGTAACATTATCGGCGAAAATAAATTGGAAGAAGCCAGGGAGGGGGCAAAGAAACTGATGAGGCTCACCGTGGCGACGGGAGCCATTGGCGGTGTGATTATTCTGGCGGCAACGCCTTTGGTGCTCCGGTACGCTTCCCTGTCGGAACAGGCGATGCATTATTTGAAATACATGCTGCTGATTAATACCTATTATGTGATGGGCGCTGCCGTGAACACCACACTGATTGCCGGGGTATTCCGTGCGGGAGGGGACAGCCGGTTCGGTTTTATCTGTGATACCATCGATATGTGGGGGTATGCCGTTCCCCTTGGCTTTTTGGCGGCATTTGTGTTCCGGCTGCCCGTGATGTGGGTGTATTTCCTGTTATGCACCGATGAATTCGTGAAATGGCCTTGGGTGATTAAGCATTACCGGAGCGGGAAGTGGCTGAACAATATTACACGGGATGATTTGTTTGCCGGGAAATAGGTCGGGAGCGTATATGCAACTGCAGGTTGACAGATCTCAAGGCATGAACAGAAAGAGACTCGGCAGAAATGCCGGGCTTTTTCTGTATTCCCTTTTTCAATGTACACCTTTCCGCACAGGAAACCTGTGCCGGCAACTCTCTTGAAAGGAGGAGTGGTTCAATCCGGACACAACCGCCTGCACACAAAAATAAGGGTATGTCAGATTGCTCTAACATACCCTTAAATCCTTAAAAATGTTGAATTTACGGCATTTCCGATTAACCAAAGTATCTCTTTAACAGACCTTCAAATGCTTTTCCGTGTCTCGCCTCATCCCTTGCCATTTCATGCACGGTGTCATGGATTGCGTCAAGGTTGGCAGCCTTTGCCCTTTTTGCAAGGTCGAATTTGCCTGCCGTAGCGCCGTTTTCTGCTTCTACTCTCATTTCAAGGTTCTTTTTGGTGGAATCGGTAACGACTTCGCCTAACAGTTCCGCGAATTTAGCGGCATGTTCCGCTTCTTCCCATGCTGCTTTTTCCCAGTAAAGACCGATTTCCGGATAGCCTTCCCTGTGTGCTACCCTTGCCATGGCAAGGTACATACCTACTTCGGTGCATTCGCCGTTGAAGTTCGCCCTTAAGTCTGCCATAATATCCTCGCTGACACCCTGTGCCACGCCTACCACGTGTTCTGCAGCCCATGTTTTCTCACCTGCCTGCTGTGTGAATTTCTCTGCGGGTGCGTTGCACTGGGGGCATTTCTCCGGTGCGGAATCTCCTTCGTGAACATAGCCACATACCTGACATACAAATTTCATTTTACATTCTCCTTTTCTTTTTTAATAGTTTAATTTTTATTAATTGATAAAGTATTTTATGGTGCGACTGCCTGTTTCCGCCGCTGTATGTAGGGATGCGGCAATGCAGGCAAATACTTATCGTTCCGATATTTTTTTCCGGCATTTCACGGCATTTCACGGCATTTCCCGCATATTCCGTAGAAATAGGTGACATGTCCGTCAATCCTTCCGTTAAAATGCGCCCCTGCGGTTTCCACAATGTGACCGATGCTTTCCATCTCCAAGTCCTGTACGCATCCGCACTGTGTACAGACAAAATGGTTATGGGGGGAGGTATCGGCATCGAAATGGTCCACGCCGTCCCCTAAGCGGAGCCTTTGGATTTCCCCCGTGCCGGAAAGCAGGGTAAGGTTGCGGTATACGGTACCAAGACTGATGTTGGGAAATTGCTGCCGGACATTCATGTATACGACATCGGCGGTGGGATGGTCTTTTCTCGTGCAGAGAAAATCCTTAATCAGCTCCCGCTGCCTGCTGTATTTCTGGGCCATTTCCTGCCTCCTTCAAAATCAGTAATGATTACTGTTTTTATTATAATGAAAATTTCAGAAAAGTCAATACCATTTTACAAAGTTTTAATAAGTTTGCCCTTTGACATGTGATATAATCGGATTATCGGGAAAGCCGGGGAATGTGGATTGGGTTAATGGTTAATGGAGTTAATGGAATAATAAGAAAAATAATAAATGGAATAACAGGAAATGGAATAAGGGAAAAGGCATGAAATTTAAAACAAGGCTCTTGATTACGTTTCTCACCATAGTATTGCTGCCGCTTGCCCTGACCGCAGTAGCGTATATCAGCATCGGCGGCTATCTGCTGAATGCGGAGAAGGAATTTGGCATGGTGATTTCGGACTATACCATGCTGTCCGACCCGATGCACGGTTTTGAGCGGATATCGGAGGAAATGTTTGAGGAAGTAAAGGAACAGATTGCCCTGGATGCGGGCAGGATGGAAGATAAGGAATATTTGACAGCTTTAAACCAGAAAATAGTGGATAAGGCGTCTTACATTATCGTGCGCAAAGGCGGAAAGATATACTATGCGGGAAATGAGGCGGCGGCGGGAAGGATTTTCGGGCGTCTGCCCCAGTACGGTTATGCCAGCGACGGCAGCGGATCCAGCTATTATTACGACAGCATGTCCAAGTTGGTGAAACAGTTGGATTTTAAGTTTACGGACGGGGAGGAAGGGAGTATTTTCCTCGTAACAAAAGTGAACTCCCTCATATCCAAGCAGCTTTTGGTGGATATGTTCATTGCCATTGTGGTCATTCTGGTATTTACCAGCCTGATGCTGACGCGGTGGATTTCCATGGGGGTGTTCCTGCCGGTGAACGAGCTGAACACGGCGATGAAGAACATTGCGGACGGCAATTTGGAATATATGCTCAATACCGATAACAAAGGGGAAATCGGCGAGCTGTACAGAAATTATGAAGACATGCGTCTCCGGCTGAAGGAATCCACGGACGAGAAATTCCAGCATGAAAAACAGAACCGCGAACTGGTCAGCAATATTTCCCATGATTTAAAAACGCCGATTACCGCCATTAAGGGTTATGTGGAAGGCATCATGGACGGGGTGGCGGATACGCCTGAAAAAATGGACAAATACATTAAAACCATTTATAACAAGGCAAACGACATGGACCGGCTGATTAACGAGCTGACCATTTATTCCGGCATTGACAACAACCGGATTCCCTATCACTTCCACCGCATTAATGTGGCGGACTATTTCGGCGACTGTGTGGAAGAAGTGGGGCTGGATTTGGAGTCGAAGAATATTGAACTGAATTATTACAATCTGGTTTCGGCGGATACCATGATCATTGCGGACCCTGAACAGGTGAAACGGGTCATCAACAATATCATCGGGAACAGTGTGAAGTACATGGACAAGGAAAAAGGGGTAATCGATATCCGCATTTTGGACGAGGTGGATTCCATACGGGTGGAAATCGAGGACAACGGAAAAGGTATCGCCGCCAAAGATTTATCCAATATCTTTGAACGGTTTTACCGTACGGATGCATCCCGCAATTCCTCTAAGGGGGGAAGCGGCATCGGGCTCTCCATCGTGAAGAAGATTGTGGAGGACCACGGGGGATATATATGGGCTACCAGCAAAGAAGGGGAAGGTACCTGCCTGCATTTCGTGTTCCGTAAATATGCGGAGACGAAAAGCAAATAGCAGGAAACATAAGAACGGGAAAACAAAATAAAAGCAGGATAGGAGAGTGCAGCGGGCTATGAGCAAAATACTGATTATCGAGGATGAAGAAGCGATTGCGGATTTGGAAAAGGACTATCTGGAACTCAGCGATTTTGAAGTGGAAATCGAGCATACCGGCGATATGGGTCTGCAGAAGGCATTGGAGAAGGATTTTGATTTGGTGATTTTGGATTTGATGCTGCCGGAGATGGACGGGTTTGAGGTGTGCAGGAAAATCAGGGAGGAGAAGAACATACCAATCCTGATGGTTTCCGCGAAGAAAGACGATATCGATAAAATCAGGGGTTTGGGACTTGGCGCCGATGACTATATGACGAAACCTTTCAGCCCAAGCGAGCTGGTGGCGCGGGTCAAGGCGCACATGGCGCGGTATGACCGGCTTGTGGGTTCCAGCCAGAAGGTGAACGATGTGGTGGAAATAAGGGGAATCCGCATTGACAAGACGGCGAGAAGGGTGTATGTGGACGGGGAGGAGAAGACGTTTACCACCAAGGAATTTGACCTGCTTACGTTCCTGGCGGAGAACCCAAACCATGTATATACGAAAGAGGAACTGTTCCGGGAAATATGGGATATGGATTCCATAGGCGATATTGCCACGGTAACGGTCCATATCAAGAAAATAAGGGAGAAAATAGAGTACGATACGGCGAAACCCCAGTATATCGAAACCATATGGGGCGTCGGGTACCGGTTTAAAGTATAGTGCCGCAGGACGGAAGACAGGGAAACGAGTGGTTATGGACGGAATTTTATATGAAGACAAGGCGGTTATCGTATGCCGTAAACCGGCAGGATTTCCCACACAGACGGCAAGGATTGGGGAGCCGGACATGGAGAGCGCCTTAAAAAATTACTTAAAATCGCCTTATGTGGGAATCATTCACCGCCTGGACCAGCCGGTGGAGGGGATTTTGGTTTTTGCCAAGACGAAGGAAGCGGCGGCAAAGCTGAATGCACAGAACGCGGGACAGGCGATGGGAAAGACCTATTATGCGGTGGCGCTGCCGGAGAAAGCGCAGATGCGGCTTTGGGAAAAGGCAGCAGCCGGCGGGGAATACCGTTTGACGGATTATTTATTGAAAAACGGAAGGGAAAACAAGTCTGCGGTGGCGGATAGAGGAACGCCGCAGGCAAAGCGTGCGGAGCTTTCCTACCGGATACTCCGGCGGCTGGATGCGTCCGTTATGGGAGACGGGGCGGCGGGGGAAAAGCAGCTTTTCCTTTTGGAGGTAACACTGAAAACGGGCAGGCATCACCAGATACGGGTACAGCTTTCCCATGCAGGGCTTCCTCTTTTGGGGGACGGCAAGTACGGCAGTCCTGAGTCCAAAGCATTTGCCGAATGCTGCCGGATTCGGGACGTGGCTTTGTGCGCCTGCCGCCTGGAATTCCTTCATCCGGTGTCGGGAAAACGGATGGTTTTTACGATAGAACCTTCAGGTGCGGCATTCCGCCCGTTTTTCCCGCACGAATGCCCGGATTGACTTTTGCGGCCGGCGGCTTTGCAGGCTTACCCGCACTTCCAATTACTTCCTGTTAATTCTTACCGTCTGTCCGCAATAATTTGACGGAAATCATCCATACTAATTTCCAAACGGAACTTTGGACATACACTTGGATTCCGGCAGACAACCGGGAAATGGGGATTGGCGATGGAAAGAATAACGGCGGCTAGGGCAAAAGAATATGTACTGTTTGGGACGGTATTGCTGGGGGTATACATAGGATTTAAGTATTTAAGTCCTTTGGCGGCTCCTTTTCTTTTTGCCTTTGCTTTCGTCAGCGTCCTTCATCCCATGCTGGAAAGAATGCAGAGGAAATACCATATCAAAAAGGGGTTTCTGACAGCGGGAATCCTGCTGCTGCTTTGCGTTTCGGCAGGGATAGGCATATGGTGTCTTGTGGTGTTCCTGTTCCATAAGCTGGGGGATTTATTCGGGCAGATTGATTTGTTTGAGGAAAAATTCTATTTATTCGTGGGCAATTGCTGCGACGGGATGGAGAGGAAGTTCGGCATGGACGGAGAGGGCATCGAAAAGTTTGTACTGGAAAGGGTCAATGTTTTCATTGAGAATTTCCAGGTGCAGGTGGTGCCGAAAATCATGAACGAGTCTGTCGGTTATGTGAAGAATATTGCCGGGATTGTCAGTTTCCTTGCAATTATGATTATTGCGGCGGTGCTTCTGTCTAAGGATTACCATCCGATTATGGAAAAGCTCCGGGGCAGGGAAGAAATCCGGTGTATGCTGCAGATTGGGAAAAAAGTATTCCGGCATATCGGCACTTTCCTGCGGGCGCAGGCGGTAATCCTGCTGATTATCAGTTGTATCTGCTCCGTGACGCTGTTTTTGGCGGGCATCGAGGGGGGCATTGCGGTAGGGCTGTTCACGGGATTTATGGATATGCTGCCGTTTATCGGTACGGGAATGGTGTTGATGCCGCTGGCTTTTTGGCAGATTTTAAACGGGTATTATACAAAGGCGGTAATCTGTGTTATCCTATATGTGGTGTGTGCGGTGACGAGGGAGATTCTGGAGCCGAAACTCATAGGGGAAAAAATGGGGATATTTCCCGTGGCAGTCCTTTTTTCCGTATATGCGGGAGTGAAACTGTTCGGGGTATTCGGCATTATTAAGGGACCGCTGGCATTGATTACGTTTTATGAAATTTGGCAGTATGGAAGGGAGCGGAAAGGGTTATGAAAAGGATGGAGGGTTTTTTTGAGGAAGCGGCTTCACTGCTCCTGTCGGCATATCTGTTTATTATGTTCTGTATGTTTCCGTTTTACATGCGGAGCGGATATATGGAAATCGGGAAGGATAAATATGATTTTTTTAAGGCAATTACGGCAGGAGGATTCTGCCTGATTGTGCCGTTTGCGGTGCTGTGTATGGTTTTTCACTGAATCCGTGTACGGAAAGAAAAGGGGGGGAAGGAAGAAATACCGGAAGATGAGGAATGGGAAGAAGTGCAGGAACCCCGCGCCGGATGGCGCGGAAAGCTGTCGGGGACGGATATGGCGGTGCTTGCTTACGGAGGCTGCGTGATTCTTTCCTACATAGGTTCGGAGTATAAGAAAACGGCGCTGTACGGGGAAAAGGGGTGGTACATGGGGGCGCTGGTGCAGTTGGTGTTTGTGTTTTCCTATTTTCTTGTGTCCCGCTTTTGGGAATATGAGGAGAAGATGCTGCTGGCTTTTATGGCGGCAGCGGGCGCGGTGTTTACCCTTGGGGTACTGAACCGTTTTTCCGTTTTTCCGATTGCGGTGCAGGGGGCGAACAGCAGCTTCATTTCCACGCTGGGAAACATTAACTGGTATTCCGGTTACTGGTCGGTGCTGTTTCCCATCGGTATGATTCTGTATTGGAAGGCGGAGGAGATTTGGCTGAGGATTCCGGCTCTGCTGTATACCGCAGTGGGCATTGCCACGGGTGTCAGCCAGGGGAGCAACAGCGCGTTTATCGTGTTTGCCGGGATATATGTTTTCCTATTCTGTATTTCGTTTCAAAGTGTGGATGCCATGAAGCGGTTTGCCCGGCTTGCCATCCTGTTTTGCGCGGTCTGCCAGGGACTCCGGCTTTGGCGGCTTTGGCGGCCGGCGGCTTTTGATTATTACGGCGGGACGTTAAGCGACTGGATTACCCTTTCGAGGGTAACGCTTGCGGGACTCGGCGTGCTGCTGGCGTTTTACGGTCTTCTTTGTTTCGCGGGACGGAGGAAGGATTTTGAAATGGGGAGGTTTAAAATCTTCCGGCAGCTTTTGGTTCTGTCCGTGGTCATTGTGACAGGGGTATACCTTATGCTTTTGTACCTGAACAGCAGGGTGAAGGGAGGTATCCGCTTTTTGGGGGGCTTTTCCGTGCTGACGTTTGGCAGGCAGTGGGGGAGCGCCAGGGGAGCCACATGGTCTGCTGCCATGCAGGTATACCGGAGTATGCCGCAGTTTAAGAAATTAATCGGAGTGGGACCGGACTGCCTTGCCAGTTTCCTGTATGCCAATCTTTCCGATTTGTCGGAATTGCTGGACAGGCAGTTTGACGGCGCAAGGCTGACCAATGCGCACAACGAATGGCTGAATACGTTGGTGAATGTGGGTATTTTGGGGTTTATCAGTTACGGCGGCATATTTGTCAGTGCGGTTGTCCGTTTCCTTTATTACGGGGAAAAGGTATGCCGGGGGAAAGGGAAATACCTGTGCATATTCGCTTTCAGCGCTTTTGCCTATACCATACATAACGTGGTGAGTTTCCAGCAGATTCTGAGCACACCGTTTGTATTTTTGGTATTGGGGATGGGGGAATGTCTGCTGAGAGGGGAAACAGATAGTTGACAAATCCGTATTTTTCACCTAAAATCATATCACACGGTAAAGGGGAATGCAGACAGTGGGAAGGACAGAATAAAACCGAATAACGGGAAACAGCGTGGAAAAGGAATAGTACGGATATCCAGCGTGACAGAGAGGGCGCCGCTTGGTGTGAGGCGCTTACGTATGGTATCCCGAACCGGCCTTGGAGTTTTGCATGAACAGCAGGAGGCGTAATGCAGCTTTGCACAAATGCAGCGTAGCACCGGCGTTAACGGTAGGATAAGAGGATGCGGCAGCAGGATAGAGCCTGTGGGGAAAATGTCCGGCGCTGCATGAATTAGGGTGGTAACGCCGGATTTCCGGTCCCTTTTGGGGATTGGAAGTCCGGCGTTTATAGGTTGTACGGATGTGTGGAATGCGGAACGGAAGATCCCATGAGAGTCATACCAAACAGAAGCAAAAAAGAAAAAGGAGGAAAAAGGAATGGCTGACAAGAAATTAGTGGAAGCAATCACGTCCATGGACGAGGATTTTGCGCAGTGGTATACGGATGTGGTGAAAAAGGCGGAATTAATCGATTATTCCAACGTAAAGGGATGCATGGTAATCAAACCGGCGGGATATGCCATTTGGGAGCTGATCCAAAGGCAGTTGGACGACATGTTTAAGGAAACGGGAGTGGAAAACGTATATATGCCTATGTTCATTCCCGAAAGCCTGCTCCAAAAGGAGAAAGACCATGTGGAAGGTTTTGCACCCGAAGTGGCATGGGTGACGCACGGGGGATTGAATCCCCTGCAGGAGAGGATGTGCGTAAGACCTACTTCCGAGACGCTTTTCTGCGATTTTTATAAAGGGGATATCCAGTCATACAGGGATCTTCCCAAAGTATATAACCAATGGTGCAGCGTGGTGCGCTGGGAAAAGGAAACAAGACCTTTTCTGCGCTCCAGAGAGTTTTTGTGGCAGGAGGGGCACACGGCGCATGCCACGGCAGAGGAGGCACAGGAGAGAACCGAGCAGATGTTAAACGTGTATGCGGAATTCTGTGAGAAAGTGCTGGCGATTCCTGTGGTAAAAGGCCGGAAAACGGAGAAGGAGAAATTCGCCGGTGCGGAAGCCACTTATACCATAGAAGCCCTGATGCATGACGGCAAGGCGCTCCAGTCCGGTACCAGCCATAACTTTGGCGACGGTTTTGCGAAGGCGTTCGGCATCCAGTTCACCGATAAGGATAATACCTTAAAATACGTCCATCAGACTTCCTGGGGGATGTCCACGAGAATCATCGGCGCCATAATTATGGTCCACGGCGATAATTCCGGTTTGGTACTGCCTCCCAAAGTAGCGCCCACACAGGTGATGATTGTTCCCATCCAACAGAAGAAAGAGGGCGTGCTGGATAAGGCATATGAATTAAAGGAGCGCATCGCCGCGTCCGGGTTCCGCGTAAAAGTGGATGATTCGGACAAGAGCCCCGGATGGAAATTCTCGGAGCAGGAAATGCGGGGTATTCCCATCCGTGTGGAAATCGGTCCCAAGGATATCGAAGCAGGGAAATGCGTGATTTGCCGCCGCGATAACGGGGAGAAAACGGAAGCTGCCTTAGGGGAGCTGGAGCAGGCAGTTGCCGGGATATTGGAAGATATCCATGCGTTCATGTACCAAAAGGCAAAAGCCCATTTGGAATCCCATACCCATACGGCGAAGACGAAAGAGGAATTTGTGCGTACCTTTACGGAAAAAGCAGGTTTCGTAAAAGCGATGTGGTGCGGGGAAACGGAATGCGAGGAAAAGATTAAGGAAGACATGGCAGTGACCAGCCGCTGTATGCCTTACGAGCAGGAATGTCTGTCCGATACGTGCGTGTATTGCGGGAAACCCGCGAAGAAGATGGTTTATTGGGGGCGGGCTTATTGACTCCTGCGGGGTATAGGCTTTACACTCTTTTGGCTTTTTTGTATAATTATGATATCATATAGAAAAGGAGTGATAGAAAGTGAGGGAACACACAATGAATAATCAGGAATTATGTATTTTATTGGATTCCATACTTGCATTACTTGATACAAATAATGTTGAAAAAGCAAAGGAAGTAATTAAAAACGGCATAAAAAGAATTGATAAAGGAATAACCAGCAGTTCGGACAATGCAAGTGAAAACAAGGAAAATTAGCGTAGCGGCACAACCAAAAACGGAAGGAAGAAAGCCCATGATTGAGCAGGGCTTTCTTCCTTCCGTTTTTTGCGTCAGGGGATATTTCTTAAAAACAATTCTTTTTCTTCCCTGCGCCTGCGGACCAGTCCGGGAAAGACTTTTTTGCCGGCGTGGACCCATTTGTCAAATTCTTTTGCCGCGCCCTCCGTATCGCCCCGGTTCAGTTTGCAAAGGAGCGTGCTCCGCTGCAATGCCCCGGTTCCCACATTGTAGGTAAAGGATACCAGCGCGTCGAACATGTCCTGCGTCAGCGGTACGGTGACGCACCGGTTGACGCATTCCTCGAACCGCGCCAAATCGGATTTGAGGAATGCTTCCGCCTGATCCTGTGAAATGCACATGCCGGGGGCAACGTTTCCCGTATGTCCGTAGCCGATGGTCCAGATTCCGGCAACGTCCCGGTAAGAAGTAAGGCGGCAGCCCTCGAAAGACTTGATGAGGTTTATGCCTGTTTGGGATGTGGTATAATCCATGTTGCTTTAACTCCTTTCGTTTTCTTTTTTGGTTTCTTTTTTATTTTTTGTACTCTTTTTTTGCGTCTGCCCATGTTTTAGGAATCCAAACGGTTGATGTCATTCTTTATTTTTCTGATGGATTTGGACAGGAACTTCGGCAGTTTGGCGCCCAAACAACCTGCATTCTTAAGAATGGACAATAGTTCGTTTAAGATGAACCATATGGTAACCAGCAAGCCGAACAGGGTTTTGTTGTCCGCCTGTATTCCTAATTCCGCCGCGTATTTATGGATTAGGAAATCCATGCTGAGCGCAGCCAGGACCGTCAGGATACAGCCTGTTTTCCGGTAAAGGGACATCAGGATTTTGCTGCGGATGTGCCGTGGCTTGTGGCTGTCGGGATGGTCCAGTGTTTCTTTCTCCGTAACGAGTATCCCGGAAAAGGATTCCACCGCCATTAACAAAAAAAGCAGGACAAGGGTAGGCAGCAGCAATCCCATGGTACTGCCGAACCATGCGGCTATGGCGGTTAAAATTCCCTTGCCGAATGTAACGTTGTTTTTCATTTGTTTCTTTCGCCTCCTTCTGTAAATATTTTGCTTTTTATCTGTTCCAACCACTTATTTTTGAAGCGGTTGACGTATTGCCTGGTGGTATGGAGTTCTGCGGCAACCAGTGAGCAGCTTTTGCCTTCAAAAATAATTTCCATCAGTATTATCTTTTGTTTTGTGCTGCATGAGGATAAAAGGTCTTCGAGGACAAGCCTTAATTCACAGTCCCCATATTCCTTTTCCCAATAGGGACAGACAGGACATGCTTCCTCAAGGGGAAGCTCGTTGCTTAAAATCTTACTGTGTATCCTTGCCAGTTCCCGGTATTTGTTTTTCAGTGCATTGATAAGGAAGGTCAGGCATTGCGCCTCATTCTCAACGTATGGAATCCTGTTTACGGATTCCAAAAGCGCCAGTTCCAGTTCTGATATGGAGTCTTCAAAATCATTGCGGTACAATTTCCTGGCATATTTGCATATAGCCGGTTTGAGCTGTTCGATAATCGGAAGCAGGCGTTCACTGTTTCCCATCCGGTATTCCCTGATTAATGTAGTGAGCGGTTCCTTCATCTGCGGTACATCCCCTTTCCTGCCCAAGTTCCGGGGGGAAAAGGAGGTTTTTTCACGGTTGATATTCTTTGGTAAACGGATTTCTCTTTTTCCCCTGTCACATGATGAAACTTTTGGTTGCGGTTCTTCTGTATATTCTGTTAAAAGAGTTTTTTGCACGGAGCCTGTGTCATCCATGTTTCCCACCTGCCTTTCTTTGGGACCGGACAAATACCCTTATATTTATTAAAAAGATTTTGAGAGGGGAAATGTAAACCTGGATTTGAAAAGTTAATGAAAATGAAATTTATGATAAATATAAAAAAATACAAACAGTGGTTTACATTTGGAAGTGTTTTTTCTTTTTATTTGATAGAGCCGGCTGAAAAAAGAAAGAGGATGAGGTGAAAAGATATGGCAATTAATTTAAACGTAACAATTAACAAGAACGGTTCCATGACGGTAAGCTGGCCCGCAGTGGCTTATGCGGTAAAGTATTTCGGACATGTGGAACTTCCGAAATTAGGGGCTATGCATTACAGCAACAGAAACCTGACGGCCACTTCCTTTACCACGGATACAGGTCTGCGGGAAAAAATGGAATATAAGGTTACCGTTTCCGCGTACAACCAAAAGGGCGGACAGGTTGCGGTAGGGACAAAATATGTAACCATCCCGGAGGGGTATTTCCAAGCCCCGCTAGGCGTTCCGCAGAATGTAAAGGCGACGGCGGACACAATATCGGTAACGGTAAGTTACAGTGCGGTTTCCCGTGCAAGCAGTTATGATGTACTGTTTGACAATAAAGTATATAACGTGACAGGTACATCCAAAAAAATTACCGGGCTGCAGCCAAAGACGTCCCATACTTATGCAGTGCGCGCAAAAAACGCAACGCAGACAGGCGCATACAGCAGTACGCAGACCATTAAGACGCTGGCAAAGAGTCCGGCGGTGCCGTCCAATATCAGGAAAACGGCAACGGAGACTTCCGCAACCATAAGCTGGGGGGCGGTAAGCGGCGCCAACGGGTACGGCCTGAAATTTAACGGAACGGTTTACTCTGTTACCGGGACATCAAGGACGTTTAACGGGCTGACGGCAGGGAAAGCGTATCCTTTTTCCATTTGTTCCAAAAGTGCGGATGCCAACAGCGCTTATACGGCACAACTGACGGTTACGACACCCGCCAAGGCGCCGTCGAACATCAGCGCGACCAGCACCGGGGATTCCGTTACCGTAAAGTGGAATGCGGTAACCGGTGTTTCAGGTTATATGGTTAAGTTCGATAATATAGAATACCATATACCCGCATCGAGTACATCCTATACATTTAAAAACCTGAAACAGAAGACGTCCTATTCCTATCAGATATGCTGCAAAAGCGTGGACGGGAAGGGGACATACAGCAGTTCCAAATCCATAACGACGCAGCCACAGACCCCTTCCGTACCGGTTGGTATTACGAAAACCGCTACCGATGATTCCGCAACCATTAGTTGGAATGCGGTTAAAAATGCGACGGGATATGGAATCCAGTTTAACGGAACCACATACAGTGTCACGGGTGCGTCCAAGACTTTTACCGGTCTTGCATCCAACAGGAGCTACCGTTTTAAAGTGTGCGCCAAAAACGGGAATGTAACCGGAAGTTACAGTTCCGAAATGACCGTGACGACGGCTCCGCCTGCCCCTGTCTCCATAAATGCGACTGCCACGGATAATTCCGTCACGGTGACCTGGGGTGCGGTAAGCGGGGCGGCAGGGTATACCATATTTTTTGGCGGTAAGAAATATGAGGTTCCTTCTTCACCGGTTTCCAAAACGATTACCGGTCTTGCATCCAATACGGCATACAGTTATCAAATATGCTCAAGGAGTGTGGACGGAGAAGGTACTTACAGCAGTAGCAAAACGGTCAGAACACTTCTCAAAATGCTGCCTGCCCCAACCGGGGTCAGCCACAGGTCAACGGATGATTCGGTTACACTAAGCTGGAATGCGGTAAGCGGCGCCGCAAGTTATGATGTGCTGTTTAACAAAATGCTTTACAGGGCGTACGGGACAACCAAGGAAATTATGGGGCTGACGCCTAATACCGCATATTCCTATCAGGTACGCACTAAGGCGGCTGACGGGGGAGAAGGCAATTACAGTGCGGCACGGACCGTTCGGACGGCTCCGGAAGCAC
Source organism: uncultured Kineothrix sp. (assembly GCA_910587275.1). Taxonomy (GTDB): domain Bacteria; phylum Bacillota; class Clostridia; order Lachnospirales; family Lachnospiraceae; genus Kineothrix. Next base: position 5,933 of record CAJUMD010000013.1, on the reverse strand, counting down.
CGTCCAGCCTGAAAAGGAGCGTGAATGAAAATTCGGTTACGTTAAGCTGGGACGCGGTAAGCGGTGCAACCAGTTATGATCTCCTGTTTGACGGCAGGGTATACCGTGTAACGGGAACCTCCCATACCATAACCGGACTGCCTGCCAATCAGGAATACAGTTACCGGCTCCGGGTTAATAATGCGGACGGCTCCAGCGGATATAGCAATGCAAGAACCATCGGGACGGCCCCGCTGCCCCCGTCTTCATCCACGGCGGCCGCGACCAGTGACTCCGTCACGGTAACATGGGCTGCGGTACCTGGCGCCAGCAGTTACAGTGTGCTGTTGGGTGGGAAACATTATGGGACTCAGGCAACTTCCTGCACCATTGACGGGCTGGCTCCGGCTACCGGGTATAATTATCAGGTATGTTCCGGCAACCGGTACGGTTTCAGTTCCTATGGCCCCCTGAGGACAGTGAGCACGCTTCAGGCCCCGCCTGCCGTACCTGCGGATGTAAATGCGGAATCCACGGAAAATTCCGTTACGTTAAGCTGGGGTGCGGTACCCGGCGCCACCGGTTATACGGTATGGCTGGAAGCGGTGGGTGATAAGGGGGCCGGATATGATGTTGCGGCAACTTCAGAGACATTTACCGGATTAAAACCCGATACGGAATACCGGTATGCCGTACGTGCAAACAATGCGGGCGGTTCCAGTATATTCAGCAAGCCCCAAACCATCCGCACCCGCCGCGCCCTTCCCGAAACACCGGAATTCTATGCCGCAGTAACGGATGCCCATTCCATCGAATACGCATGGCACGCGGTACCCGGCGCCGACAGCTATGAAATCCTGTTTGGCACAACGTCATACGAACTGGCCGGATTAGAGAAAAAATTCGAAGGATTGGAGGCAAATACGGAGTATTTCTGCCGGATCCGCGCCAGGAACGAAACCGGCGCAAGCGCTTACAGTACCCCGCTGAAAGTTCGCACAAATTTGGACGTGCCCCAAAACATCCGCGCGGAGGCGGAGGTAAGAGCTGTGGAAATCCGTTTCGATCCGGTGGAGGGCGCTGCCGCCTATGACATCGATTTTAACGGAAAAATATACCGGGTGACGGAGACCTCCAAACGGTTTGGGGATTTGGAGCCGGGGACGGAGTATGGCTATGCGGTGCGTGCGGTAAACGAATACGTAAGCAGTTTATACAGCGTAAGGGAGAACGTAAGCACGCTCCTGCCGGGTCCCGCCATGCCGGCGGACGTTACGGCCACCTCCACCATGAGCAGCGTGAGCGTAAGCTGGAGCCCCGTGGAAGGCGCGGAGGATTATGACGTCATGTTTGACGGCATGGTCAGCCATGTCGCGGGAAACGGAACGACCGTCAGGAAAATGCCGGTCAGGAGAACCACCTCACGGGGACTGTTCGGAAGGCGGAGCAACGGCATATCCTATTTTGACCTCCACCAGAGTACCATGCACAGCTATTCCGTAAGGTCCAATAATGCGGAAGGCTCCAGTCCGTTCACGCAGGAACAGTATATCATGACCAAAGACCGGAAATCCAGCGGTCTGGCACACGGCAAACGGCGCAGGTACCCGGACGGCAGACGGTCTTATATGGGAAACGACCCGGTCAGCGCCCTGACAGGCGCATTCCTGTGGAGTTATACCTGGCTGGAAGACCATGGAAAGGACGGACTGCACTTTACCACCATGTATGATTCCAGGAGGGAGGCAAGGAACCGGGAAGGCGGACCGGCATATCCTTTGGGAAAGAAATGGACGCATTCTTTGGACTACCTGCTTTGCCTGGACGGGGAACATGCATATTTTTACACCCCTTATGACGACGTGGCAGCTTTTGTGAGGGATGGGGAAGACGGCAGTTTCCGGCCGGCGGACGGGGAAACGTCCTCTTATGCGCTGGCGGTAAACGGGGACGGTTCCTATTCCGTTACGGATTTGGACGGCACGGAATATGTGTTTGATGAAAAACTGTGTTTAAACCGGATTGTGGAGGACGGCATGGTGTCATACCGTTTCCTTTCCGACGGCGACGGACAGACCGTGCGCATGGAAGGATGCCACGGGGCGGGCATGGACCTTGCCTATACGGACGGGAAAGTGACAAGCGTGACGGACGCCATGGGCAATACGGTCCGCTTCACCTACACGGACGACAGGCTGGAAGGCGTGACGGTTCCGGACGGCGGGAAAATGTCCTTTACCTATGACGATGCATGTAACCTGCTGACCATTACGGATTTTACGGGGGAAGTGTACCTGACCAACAGCTACGATGAACAGGGAAGGGTAACGGAACAGGTTACGGCAGGCAGGGGCAAAAGCTCCGTGTCCTATGATGAGGAAAACCGGGTGACGGAGTTTACCGACGAGCTGGGGCATGTGACAAGCTATACCCATGATGAAGCCGGACATGTTACGGATATCGTACTGGAAGGAAGCAGCATCCATACGGTTTACAATGACAGGGGGCAGATGACGGAACAGACGGATGCCCTTGGCAATTCCACAAAGATGGAGTATGATGAATACGGACGCATGGTACGCGTCATCCACCCGGACGGCACGGAGGAGCGTGCGGAGTACGACGGGAACAACAGGCCCGTAAAAATGACGGGGCAGGACGGTGCAGCCGTAAGCTGCCGGTATGATGAACGCGGCAACCTGGTTTGGATGCAGGATGAAAGGGGGAATACCAGTTCCTATACCTATGATGAACAGGACAACCTGACTTCCTTTACCGACAGGAGCGGCAATGTCTGGACCTATGCCTATGATGAACAGAACCATTTGGAGCGGGCGGCGGATCCGGACGGGAATGTCTGTCTCTATACCCATGATGCCGCCGGAAGGATGACCTCCTACACTTCCCCCGGGGGGCGGACGGTTTCCTGTCAGTATTCGGCGGCAGGGGATCTGCTGTCCGTGGAGGATGCCGACGGCAGGATACTCTTTACCTATGACAGGAACGGCAACCGGACAGGAACCACCGACCGGATGGGCAACGGACAGCGGCTGGAATACAACGCCATGGGACAGGTGACGCTTGCCACGGATTTCCTCGGCAACGAATACCGGTTTGCCTATGACGAAAAGGGGAACCTGGTCACGGAGACGGACCCGTTGGGGTACTGCGTGAGCAGTACGTATGACGCACACGGCAACCGGACCTCACGGACGGACCAAAACGGCGGCGTGACAGACTATTCCTTTGACGCGGCGGGACAACTGGTCCGGGTATGCGATGCGGCAGGCGGGACGGTAAGCTATACTTATGACTGCATGGGACGGGTGAGCGCCGTTACCGACCAGCTTTCCAACCGACGCTCCTATGTTTACGACGCGGCAGGGCGTGTCTTAAGCGAGACGAATCCCCTGGGGCACAGTGTCGGCTATACGTATGACGAAGCGGGGAACCTGCTGGCAAGGACGGATGAGGACGGCAATGTCATTTCCTATACGTATGATGCGGAAAACCGTCTGCAGTCGGTACAGACCGGTGCGGGGGCCACGGTTTTTGCCTATGACAGGCTGGGGCGCGTGGTATCCGTGACGGACACGGAGGGCAATACGGAACATGCGCAGTACGACGCCGACGACAACCTGACGGCGGCAGCGGACAGGGACGGCAGGGAGACTGTTTATGCCTATGACGGCATGGGAAGGCTCCTGGAGGAAACGGCGCCGGACGGCGGGAAGACTGCCTATGCCTACGACAAAAACGGCAACCGTGTCCGGGTGACGGATGCGGAAGGGCATGTAACCGCTTATGAATACGATGCCAACAACCGTCTGGTGAAGGAGACGGACCCGCTGGGGCATGAAACGGCCTATGTTTACGATGCCAGGGGGCAGCTTGCGGAAGTGACCGACGCAAACGGCGGGGTTACGGCATATGCCTATGACGGGAACGGCAACCTGGTATCGGAAACCAACCCGCTGGGCGGGGAGAGGACCTACGTTTACGACAGCCTGGACCGCCTGACGGGCAGCACGGACGAGGAAGGAAATACGTGGGGCTGTACCTACGATGCGGCGGGCAACCGGACGTCTTTCACGGACGCAAACGGCAACGTGCGGACTTATGAATATGATGCCAACAACCGCCTGACCTGCATGAGGGACGGTGGGGAAGGCAGCCTGATGTTCGAATACACCAATACGGGCAGGGTTTCCCGCGTGACGGACATGGAAGGCGCGGTAACGGACTATGAATACGATGCCCTGGGACGGCTGGTACGGGTTTCCGGCGCCTTGGGGAGCGGAGCGGCGTTTACCTATGACGGCACGGGAAGGATGACCTCCCGGACCGATGCCAACGGGAACACCACGCGGTACGCTTATTCACCCGCGGGCAACCTGCTGTCGGTGACGGACGGCGAAGGAAACGCCACGGCATACACTTACGATGCGCTGGGCCGGGTGCTGACGGAAACGGACGCGCTGGGCGGCACGGTTTCCTATGCCCGTGACCTGCTTGGGCAGGTAACGTCCATGACGGATGCCATGGGAAATACGACATCGTTTACTTACACGGCGGACGGGCGGATTGCCACGGTGGAAAATGCGGAAGGCGGCGTGACGCGCTATTCCTATGATGCCTGCGGCAACTTGGTGCGGACGGAGGACGCCCTCGGCCATGCGGCGCAGTATGAATACGATGCGGCGGGCAACCGGATTAAGGAATGCCTGTCCGGGGACGGGGAACAGTCCTGCATCACGCTCTACCTCTATGACAGGAAGGGGCGCGTGGTCAGGGAAACCAACCCCCTGCTGGAGGAAAAGGCGTATGCCTATGACGGGAATGACAACGTGGTGTCCGTCACGGATGAGGAACAACGGGAGACTGTCATTACCTATGATTTAAACAACAATCCGTTGTCAATGGCGTACAGTGACGGGCGCACGGCGGCGTTCCGTTACAACAGGCGGGGCGAGCCGGTGGAAATGACGGACTGGAACGGCACCACTTCCATGGAGCGCGATGCGCTGGGAAGGCTGGCTGCGGTGACGGACCACAACGGGCGGAGGACCGGCTTCAGCCATGACGCGGCGGGCAACCGCACCGGCATCCGCTACCCCGACGGCAGTGTGGCGGCGTATGCCTTTGACAAAAACAACCGCCTGCTGAGCGTGAAAGAGCGTGCGGCGGAAGCGTCAGGGACGGCAGATGCCGCGGGAGACGCGGGGCAGGAATGGGAGACCATTGCGCAGTATGCCTATGACGCGGCAGGGAACGTGGCGTCCGTCACCCAGCCCGGGAGCGTGGCGTCCTATGCCTACAATGCCAGCCGGCAGCCCGTGAAGGCGTCCTACCTGTTTGGCGGCACGGCGTCCGTGGAGGAGGCGTTTACCTATGACGCGGCTGGCCGGATTACCGGTTCCGTAAGGGGCGGGAACATGCCCGGGGCGGCGCGCAGCGCGGCGTACGGTTATGACGCGGCGGGGCAGCTTGTCTCGTACCGGGAAGGCGGGAAGACGGAAGCCTATGCCTATGACGCGCTGGGCAACCGGACGTCGAAAACCCTGGACGGTGTCCAAAAGGCGGTGTATGAGTACAATGCCTTAAACCAGCTCGTTTCCATGACGGAGGACGGCGTGGTGTACGGCTTCGGGTATGACCGGTGCGGAAACCTGACGGAGGAACGCCGCGGGGAATCCGTGGTGCGGCAGTATGCGTATGACGCGGCGGGACGTATGGTGCTCGGGAAGAACCCGGAGGCCGGGGAGGAAAGCGGTTATTCCTACAATGCCCTCGGCATGTGCGTGGGGAACGTGCGGAAGACGGTAGTGGAAGGCGGACCCCGTAACCGGGAGGTGCAGTACGTGCCGGATTACCTGGGCAACCCGTGCAGCGGGCTGGCGGCGTATGAAACGGGTGCCGGGAGCATCCGGACCGTCTTCGGGCAGGGGTACCAC
>CAJUMD010000012.1 GCA_910587275.1 uncultured Kineothrix sp. | reverse complement strand
CCGGCTTAACAACTGCTACCCAGTATTCGAGGGTACCTTTACCGGAACCCATACGCGTTTCTGCTGGTTTTGCCGTTACGGGCTTGTCGGGGAAGATTTTAATCCAAACCTTACCGCCACGCTTGATATAACGTGTCATAGCGACACGGGCCGCTTCTATCTGGTTGGAACGGATCCAACAGGGCTCTAATGCTACAATACCGTACTCACCGTAAGTAATTGTATTACCACGGCTTGCCTTGCCCGCCATGGAGCCACGGAATTGTTTACGACGTTTTACTCTTTTAGGCATTAACATTATTTATCGCTCCCTTCCTCCGAAGATACCTTTTCTTCGTTTTTGTTCTTAGTAGGAAGTACCTCACCTTTGTAAATCCATACTTTTACGCCTACCTTACCGTAGGTTGTGTCGGCTTCCGCAAAACCGTAATCGATGTCCGCCCTCAAAGTCTGGAGCGGGATGGTTCCCTCACTGTAAAACTCGGTACGCGCCATATCCGCACCGCCAAGACGTCCGGAACAGGATGTCTTGATTCCCAAAGCGCCTGCCTTCATGGTTCTTCCCATGCAGGATTTCATGGCACGGCGGAAAGATACACGGTTCTCAAGCTGCTGTGCGATGTTTTCCGCAACAAGCTGTGCGTCTCTGTCGGGTCTTTTGATTTCCTTAATGTCTACCAGTACTTTTTTATCCGTAAGTTTGGAAAGCTCCTTCTTGGTCACTTCAATCTCCGCACCGCCCTTACCGATGACAACACCCGGTTTCGCCGTGTAGATAATTACTTTCACCCTGTCGGAAGCCCTTTCAATCTCAATTTTGGAAATTCCGGCGCTGTATAATTTTTTCTTAAGGAATTTCCTGATGTTGTAATCTTCTACCAGGAAATCAGAAAACTCAGCATCAGCATACCATCTCGAATCCCATTCCTTAATAATGCCGACTCTTAAGCCGTGAGGATTAACTTTCTGTCCCATTAACCTATTTTCTCCTTTCTCTACTTCGCCTTAGCGAGACACTGTCTACTTCGCATCGAGGACTACCGTAATGTGACTCATCCTCTTTTCGATTCGATAAGCCCTGCCCTGTGCCCTCGGTCTTACTCTTTTCATCGTAGGTCCTTTGTTTGCGAAGCATTCCGCGATATAAAGATTCTCCGGATTCGGGTACTTCGTCGGATCCTGACTGTACTTATATTCCGCATTTGCAACTGCTGATTCCAATAATTTCTTAATAACACCCGAAGCATATCTCGGATTGTATTCCAAAATAGCAAGTGCCGTGTTTACATCTTTGCCCCTGATGGCATCGAGAACGAAACATGCTTTCTGAACAGAAACCCTGGCGTAAGATAACTTAGCCGAAGGCCTGACATCTTTCTGCGCATTTCTTTCTCTCTTAATCTGGCTTCTATGTCCTTTTGCCATTTCTTTGCTCCTCCTTCCAACTTTCACCACGTATCATCCGCCATTCACCGGAATATCGCTTCCCTGTGGATGGACACGTCCGTGGTAGACGCATATCATCTTCTTATCCGGGATTATTACCTTACCTTGGATTTCTTTTCGTCTTTACCGTGTCCCCTGTAAGTTCTGGTTGCCACGAACTCACCGAGCTTATGTCCAACCATGTCTTCCGTTACATATACGGGTACGTGCTTCCTTCCGTCATGAACCGCAAACGTATGTCCCACGAATGAAGGGAAAATTGTAGACCGGCGGGACCAGGTCTTGATGACCTGTTTCTGCCCTGCTGCATTCATGGCGTCTACTTTTTTTAATAAGCTCGCATCTGCAAACGGTCCTTTTTTCAATGATCTAGCCATGTTTCTTCCTCCTCTTATTTAATCGTCCTACCGTCTCGTCTTCTTACAATCAGCTTGTTGGACGCTTTTTTCTTCTTACGCGTCTTCAAACCAAGAGCGGGTTTGCCCCAAGGTGTACTCGGACCCGGACGTCCAATACCGGTCTTACCTTCACCACCGCCGTGCGGGTGGTCATTCGGGTTCATAACGGAACCGCGTACCGTCGGACGGATGCCCATGTGACGCTTGCGTCCTGCCTTACCGATATTGATCAGGTTATGGTCGACGTTTCCAACGACACCGACTGTTGCCCTGCATACAATCGGCACCATCCTCATTTCGCCGGAGGGAAGCCTTAAGGTTGCATATTTTCCTTCTTTTGCCATCAACTGTGCACTGTTGCCCGCGGAACGTACCATCTGTCCGCCCTTGCCCGGATGCAGCTCAATATTGTGTACCTGTGTACCAACCGGGATATCGGATAAAGGCAGGCAGTTGCCAATCTTTACTTCGGCTTCGGGTCCGTTCATGACCGTCATGCCGTCCGTCAGTCCCTGCGGTGCAAGGATATATGCTTTCTGGCCGTCTGCATAGCAGATCAGCGCGATGTTTGCCGTCCTGTTGGGATCGTATTCGATACCGATGACTTTTGCGGGAATACCGTCTTTCTGTCTCTTGAAATCGATAATCCTGTATTTCCGTTTGCATCCGCCGCCGCGGTGCCTTACCGTAATCTTACCCTGGTTGTTACGGCCTGCATTCTTATTCAAAGAAACGCAGAGGGATTTCTCGGGTGTTGTTTTCGTGATTTCGGAAAAATCCGAGCCGGTCATATTCCTTCTGGAAGGTGTATATGGGTTATATGTCTTAATTCCCATGGTTCTTTCTCCTTTACTTCTGGTTTTGCGCGGCACATGTGCCGCATACATACTTGCTGCCTATGGCTTACAGTCCCGCAAAGATCTCGATATCCTTGCTGTCCTCGGTAAGCTGCACAATCGCCTTCTTCGTTTTGGCGGTCTTGCCGTAAGTCATTCCACGCCTTTTGGTCTTGCCGTCCATGTTCATGGTGTTGACTTTCTTCACCTTTGTTCCTTCAAACATTTTCTCCACGGCTTCCTTAATCTGCGTTTTATTTGCTTCCGGATGAACTAAAAACGTGTATTTCTTTTCGCTCATACCGGCCATACTCTTTTCGGTGATTACCGGTTTGAGGATCACATCATAATACTGAATCGCTGCCATTTATGCGTACACCTCCTCAATATTTGCTACCGCATCCTTGGTCAGTACAAGGGTGTCGTATTTCATGATATCATATACGTTAATCGTGCTCTTGATTTCCTTCGCTTCCCCAGCCGCCTCGAACGCAACATAGGAAGTATGGATTTGGGGAAGGTTCCTTGCGGAAAGGATAACATTCTGGTCAATGCTCCCCGTTACCACCAGTGCTTTCTTTACATTCAGGTTCTCCAGGACTTTCCTGAATTCCTTCGTCTTCACATTGTCTAACTTGAGTTCGTCCAGCACAATCAGTTTGTTGTCCTGCACCCTGCTGGTCAGCGCGGATTTGATTGCCGCGCGTTTTTCTTTCCGGTTCATCTTAAAGGAATAATCCCTCGGCACGGGAGCGAATACCACGCCGCCGCCTTTCCATTGGGGAGCCCTGATGGAACCCTGCCTTGCATGACCTGTTCCTTTCTGTCTCCAAGGTTTCCTTCCGCCGCCGGATACTTCAGAGCGGTTCTTTGCTTTCTGTGTTCCCTGACGATTATTTGCAAGCTGTTGTACGACTGCCATGTGTACCAGATGTTCGTTCACTTCAACACCGAATACCGCATCGTTTAAATCCATCGTACCGACTTCCTTGCCTTCCATATTATAAACAGATACGTTTGCCATCTGAATGGTCCTCCTTTCACCCGTTTCCGACTAGTTCATCGCCTTAACGGTTTCTTTTATAGTCACTAACGCTTTTTTCGGTCCCGGTACTGCGCCTTTTACGAGAATCAGGTTCTTCTCCGCATCCACCCTTACCACTTCAAGGTTTTGTACCGTTACTTTTACGCAGCCCATATGTCCGGGCATCCCTTTTCCTTTGAACACACGGCTCGGTGAGGAACATGCGCCGTTGGAACCCTGATGACGGTGGAATTTGGAACCATGCGCCATGGGCCCCCTGTGCTGTCCGTGTCTCTTGATGGCACCCTGGAAACCTTTTCCTTTGGAAATCGCGGATGCATCCACTTTGTCGCCTGCCGCAAAGATATCCGCCTTGATTTCATTGCCAAGGGCATATTCTTCCACATTTTCAAACTTAAATTCCCTAACGAACCTTTTGCACGAAACGCCGGCTTTGTCGAAGTGTCCCTTCATCGCCTTATTCACGCCATGCCTGTGGATGACTTCTTTCTTTCCGCCCTTGTCCTTGTTGACGATTCTTTCCTTCTTGTCAACAAAACCAACCTGTACCGCCTTGTAACCGTCGTTCTCCACGGTCTTAATCTGCGTTACCACGCAGGGACCTGCCTGAAGTACCGTTACCGGAATCAGGGTACCGTCTTCATTGAAGATTTGCGTCATTCCGACTTTCGTCGCCAAAATACCTTTTTTCATTTTCTACCTCCTGTTTGTTCTACAGCGGCCTAGCCCTCCGAATCTTTCCGGCGGATGATACCGGTTTCCGCGGACTTTGCATACTAGTAGGGGTCTTATTTGTTTTTCATTTTGATATCGATATACACGCCCGCCGGCATCTCAAGCCTCTGCAACGCATCCACCGTCTTGGGAGTCGGTGTAATGATATCGATTAACCTTTTGTGGGTCCTCTGCTCGAACTGTTCCCTGGAATCTTTGTACTTGTGAACTGCCCTCAAAATGGTTACCACTTCCTTTTTGGTGGGAAGGGGCACCGGTCCGCTCACCTGAGATCCGTTTTTCTTAACTGTTTCGATGATTTTTTTGGCAGATGCATCCACCAAGTGATGATCATAAGCCTTTAATGTAATCCTCATTACCTGACTTGCCATAAAAAAAGTCGCCTCCTTTTCGCACTTTTTACCCTTAAGTACGACAAGCGGTGACTGTACACTCTCCCGTGTGTGTCCTAACCGTTTACACATCCCGTGTATCCTCCCGGACCGGCTGGCGGAATCCCCCCGGCTTAACCGCCTGCGGTTTCCTACACACCGTTACTACGTTACCGGCACCTGCATTACGCTTCTCATCCATGCCGGCGATAAGTAATCTTATTGTCTGTACAGTGACTTGTCGTCAGTTTCTAAAACCACGGTTCCTGCTTTTGTCTGCAAGGACTTAGGTTTACCAACTCTGTTGGTTTCTTGACATTCGCTCCACGGAAAACCCTTTGCAGATTATTGGTTTTCTCCAAAGGCAACCTCACGCTTCATCGCTATCATGCCACAGCATTTGTTAGTATACATGAAGTTTTTGGGAATTGCAAGCGGTTTTTTATATTTTTTTGTTTTTTTTGGTAACAGTTCAGCCTGAAATGTTATGTTCGTGGGTGAGTAGGGACGTAAAAGCCAGGAGCACAACCCCCTGTCCGGTTTGTCCCTGTCTCCCCTGCCGGACCGTCAGGCAGTCCCTTCTTTGCGTACGCCTCCCCTGTACGCTCCCGCTGCCGCTTCTTCCAATTGTTCCATCTCCTCTTCCGTTAAAAATCCCCGCAATTTTCCTATTTCACCAAGTCTGTCCGTCTCTACGAGAATCAGTTTACCGCTTTGCAGTCTTATTTCCATGCTTCCACAGCCTTCCCTTCCTTAATTCATCCCCTGCCGCCCGCCGTTTTCCCATACCCTCGCATCCCGTCGGTTTTCATTGGGCATAAGCGGACAAACAATCCTCTATATCCTATTACGATTCATATCCTTTTCCGGTTTCACCGTAACGGAAATTTATGCAGGGAAAAACATAGGAACCGGTTTTCCGTTTCCATGGCACAATGAACCGCATGCAGCAGGGCTGTACTGCCGGACACCCGTCAGTTCTGCTGCCATCCTTCCTTTGGACGCCCGTGTGCATAAAAGAGGGGCGGCAACCGCCGCCCCTGCTGCTATATTCCGCAAAACCAATAAACCAATACCAAAGTATTCCTTTATTTATAATATTCCTTATAATTTACCAATTCATCCAAAAGTTTCGGCAGTTTCTCCGCAATATCTTCATCCTTAAACTGGCAGGTTCCTACCGCCCGGTGACCGCCGCCGCCGTATTTTAACATCAGGCTGCCTACATTTACCTCGGAAGTCCTGTTTAAGACACTGTATCCTACTGCAACGGAGCAGCCCAGCCCGCCTTTCCCGCTGACAATCCATGCGGAAATATTCTGTTCCGGGTACATACTGTATATCATAAAACGGTTGCCGGAGTAAATCGGGTCCACGTTCCGCAAATCGGAAATAATGACATCTTTCTCCACCCTCGTATTTGCCGTCACCATCTCCTTAAACTTCTCCGCCTGCTCAAAATAAACGTCAATTCTTTCCTTTACGTCCGGCATGGCAAGAATCTCGTCAGTGGTCATGGTACGACAGGCATCGATTAACTTCTCCATCAACTGGTAATTGGAAATCGTGAAATTCCTCCACCTTCCGAGTCCGGTCCTGGGATCCATCAGAAAACCGACCAAAATCCAACCGGTGGGATTTTGCACTTCATCCACGGTCAGATTGCCGGAATCCACCTTATCCACCGCCTCCATCATATCATCAAACTGGGGAAAACGCTCCCTTCCCCCGTAATAATCATAAATAATACGCGCACAAGAAGGGGCAACACGGCTTTCCCCTTTATACTTCCCGGCAAGCTCGTTCCTTTCAAATTCGCTGGAATGATGGTCAAACCAAAGACCACAGCCTTCCACAAACGGTACATTGGCAAGACAGTCGTCCTCCGTGATCTCCACCAGTCCGTCCTGCAAATCCTTCGGATGGGCAAACTTCCAATGGTCAATGATTCCAACCTCCTTCAGCAGCGCGCCACACGCAAGCCCGTCAAAATCAGAACGTGTCACTAATCTCATTTTCGTATCCTCTCTTTCTCCATAGCTCTCATCTGCCTGACTCTGAGAAAACCCTCTCAAACGATTCAAATACGGTATTTCCTTACTATTAATAATGCCACATCCTGACCGCCCCGTCAACCTTTCTCTTATCGGTTTTTCAGTACCTGCATAAGTTCCTCCCGCTTCCCGACCCCGAGTTTTTCAAAAATATTGGACAGGTGTTTCTTCACCGTTGTCTCGGAAATACTTAATTCCATGGCAATCTCCTTATTGCCAAGCCCTTTGCACACCTGTACCGCTACCTCCGCTTCCCTTTTGGTCAGTCCCAATTCCCTGAAATGCTGGTAACATTCCTGCACCGTCCATTCCGTTTTCCGGTTTTCCTCCGGCACCTGCCCCGCGCCGGCACCTTCCGCTTTTCCCGCATCCGTACCTCCTGTTCCTATTCCCCCCCTTTCCCCGCCGTCCTGTTTCCTGTCCGCCTCCCCAAAAGCAATCCAGATACAGATACCATAGAGCAGCGGACGGAGACTTAAGGCAGCTTCCCTCATCCACGCTGCGGAAAGCTGATTCTCCGCCTGCCCTATGGCATAATCTTTGGAAAACAGCAGGAACAGCAACATGAAAGTTTGGATATAGCTGGCATAAATTGCATTCCTGGAAAACAGCCTGAAATCCACATCCCTCCATCCAAATCCGCCTTTCCCCAGCCGCTTCCATTCCAAAGAGGGCAGATACAGGATTATGCCCCCGAACAGAACCAACAACAATTGGCGCAGATCAAGCAATTCCTGCGGTTTTAATCCAAATGCCAGCGCCATCACAAGCAGATACAACAGCACCGCCATGATTTTTCCCAGCCTTTTCATCTGCCGTTCTCCATGGATTCCCCTTCTTCTTCCCCATCCGTTCCTGCATTTTTCATATACTCAATGATTCCGACCTCCAACCTGCTTTGAATAGGAAGCAGCAGCAGTTTCAATACATACGCATACAAAAGCACTACCAATCCCACCCCTACATTTGCCGGTATCAACGATGTATCATCCACAAAGATGAGAATGTTGACCATCGCCGTCAACATAAAGAACATTCCCCCATACTGCATGGTCTGCATAAAAATCCTTACTGCCTGTAATGCCCGCTTCCATTCTTCTAATCCTGCCTGCTGTCCTTTTCCAAGCGCCAGCCGGAACGCTGCCAAAAAATCCCTGCCAAGCCCCGATGCCAAAAGCGTAGGAATCCCTACCGCAACTAACATAATCAAACTGGGAACATCCACCAGTACGGAAAGCCCTCCCCCTGCCAGGCATTCCAAATAAAAAATGACCGCCGCGAGTACCAATACCATAAGTATATACATTGTATCCTCCTTTTCTGCGCCGCTTTCTGTTTTTTGTTATCTGTATTCCTTCCGGTTTTGCGGATGCAGCGCCGACACAAACCCACATTCCCCGTTTCCCTTAAGAACCAAAGAAGTCCGGGAAACGTTCCAACAGTGACACCTTTAACATACGGTATTTCCCCGGAAAAATCCATTCTCCCATGGTAGTATTTCCGGTAGTATTTTGGTAGAAGACGCCCGATTTCTTTGCTGCAACGGCGGCAAATCCGGCTTTTACCACTGCGCCGGGTCCCGTCAGCTTTGCTGACACTTTTCTTTTGGGACCCGTGTGCATAAAAAAGGCTGCGGCACACCAACCTGTACCGCAGCCCTGCCATCCATTCCTTACCATAATTATCAATTATCATCTATAACGTAAAATCAAAATTCTGCCCAATCCGGCGTTCTTCTTCCGTCAGCATTTCATCCGCCATATCGGACATAACTACATGGTCAATCTTCTTTAACAGTTCGTCCCACGAGTCTGCCGTGACCGTCACACTGTCACCGGAATCCTGCTGCTTCCTTTCCAGCCGTTTTTCCTCTGTTTTTTTATCTTCTGCCTTTTTTGCTTCCTCTTTCTTGTCCTTTGCTTTTTCTTCCCGTTTTTTTGCAATGCGCTCCCTCTGCAATGCCAGTGATTTATCCACCACAGCAAAGAAAGAAGCATTCCCATGATCATCAAATGTCATCCCGAAAGACCGCACCCGGCTGGCATTGCTTCCCAAACTGGATTTCATCTGTGCCATTTTTGCCGTTGCCCCCGACAAAATTCCCTCATACTTCCTGCGGTATTCCTCATCTTCCGCCATCCGCTCAATCTTATCCGCATCAATCAACACCAGCAGCTGCTTGCTGCTGGGAATCATCCCCTTGTTGCGTTCCGCTTCCGCCTTCATTTCCGGGGAAACGAGTACGAAATCCATGTTGGAATACCTCTTTTTTAACTGTTCGTAATATTTCAGCGCTTTATCGCTCAGCTTCGGCTGCCCGATGGTTCTTCCGCTGACCTCATTTAACTTCTTTTCCCCTTCCAACGCCGCTGCCTTTTCCTGACTTTCTTTTGCGGTACCGTTCTTTCTGTCCGCTGTCTTTCTGTCATCCTGATAGCCCGCGGCTATTTGGCTTAAATACCCGCTCTGTCCCAAACCGTCCATGTAATTGCCCATACCATTCATCCTCCTTGACTTTTCCGTTTTCCGGCTGACCGCAGGAAATCCGACATCCGTTTCGGAAACTGTCCTGCATATATAAATGTACCTATTTTTTATTTATATCGGAAGAAACAGCCGGATATTTAACTGGCATTCTTTCTGCTTCCATGTTATGATAAGATTATGTCTCATATCTTGTCACATGACATATCTAAAATTCAAAAAATCTCACAACGAATCAGAAAGGAATCACATCATGAACCGAAACACACCCCTTGTTACATCTAATCCGGATAGCATTACTTATACCGGTCTTCTCGCTTCCGCAACCGGAACGCTTTCTTACCGGCTCACCAACGACTATCTTTTCCATGCCGTCCTGCAAAAAAATAACCGTGTACTCAGGGCGCTTCTCTGCTCGCTCCTCCATCTCAAATCCGAAAACATTTCTTCCGTCCAAATAACCAACCCCATTGAGCTTGGACAATCCATTCATGCAAAAAGTTTTATCCTGGATATCCGTATCCTGATGAATAACAATACACTGATCAATCTGGAAATGCAGGTGGCAAACGAAGGAAACTGGCCGGACCGCTCCCTCAGCTATCTTTGCCGCGCCTTTGACAACCTAAACGAAGGGGAAAATTACGGAGACCTGAAACCCGCCATACATATCGGGATTTTGGATTTCACCCTTTTTCCGGAAAAACCTGAATTTTATTCTTCATACTTGATGATGAACAGTAAAAATTACACTGTACACAGTGACAAACTGCGCCTGTCCGTGTTAAACTTACCTCAGATACATCTTGCGACCCAAACCGACAGGGCTTACCGGCTGGATTACTGGGCAGCCCTGTTCCAGTCAACCACTTGGGAGGATATCAAAATGATTGCATCCAAAAACGAAGCCATACAGGAAGCTGCCGAAACCATGTACCGCCTCAGCCAGGACGAAAAAATCCGCCTACAGTGCGAAGCGCTGGACCGGTATTACCGCAACCAAAGAACACATCAGGCGCAGCTTGAAAAAATCAAAAAAATGAAAGATATCGAGAAAAGGCTGAAAAATACCGAAAGTAAACTGGAGACCACCGAAGAAAAGCTCGAAGCTGCCGAGGGTAAACTCGAAGCAACCGAGGGCAAACTCGAAACTGCCGAAGGCAAACTTGAAGCCGCCGAAACCGAACTCACCAAACTCCGTGCAGAACTGGAAGCTCTGCGGGCTGCTTCCGTTTCCCAAACACCATAAAGAAAGACAAAGAACACGGGTGCAGTCCGTCACGGCAGGCCGTAACAGATTGCACCCATATTTTTCCAACCATACTGCTATTCCGTTTCCAAATGCCACTGCAGTTCCCCTGCCGGAATCACCACATAATTTTCCGCGCCTTCCCCCACACGCAGTATCACATTACGTATTCCCGCCTGGATAATCATTCTGGCACATATGGGGCATGGTTTCGCCTTATGCACGGAATAGTCTTCCGGATTCACTCCCGCAAGGTATAAGTCGCCGCCCATGGTCTGTTCCCTGGAACAGTTTAAAAGTGCATTTGCCTCCGCGTGGATGGCACGGCATATTCCATATCCTTCCCCCTGGTGCATCCCTCTTTCCATCCGCGGGCATACCCCCAAATCACAGCAGTTCTCAAATCCTCTCGGGGAACCGTTATATCCCGTGGAAATCACCGCGTCATCCTTTACCACTACCGCACCGTATTTCCGCTTTAAGCAGGTACTGCGGTAAGCAAAGTTCTCCGCGCAGTTCAAATAAGCATCCACTTTGGAAATCCGTTTATTCGCTTCAGGCACTACCATAAACCCACTCCCATCCATCCGCTTTCCTTTTTTAATGATGGAACAGGCGGATTCCCGTAAACACCATTGCCATCCCATATTTGTTGCAGCATTCAATAACCAAATCATCCCTGACCGACCCGCCCGGCTGCGCGATGTACTTCACGCCGCTCTTATACGCCCGCTCCACATTGTCCGAAAAAGGAAAAAAGGCATCGGAACCAAGGGTGACATCCTGGTTTCCGTCCAGCCATGCGCGCTTTTCCTCCCTGGTAAACACCTGCGGTTTCACCTTAAAGCGTTTCTGCCATTCCCCCTCACGGAGAACATCCTCATATTCGTCACCGATGTACACATCGATGGCATTGTCCCTGTCGGCACGCCCCAGTGTATCCACAAACTCAAGACCGAGCACCTGCGGTGCCTGACGCAGATACCAGTTATCCGCCTTCTGTCCAGCAAGCCTGGTGCAATGTACCCTCGACTGCTGCCCCGCCCCGATACCGATTGCCTGTCCGCCCTTTACATAACACACGGAATTGGACTGGGTATATTTTAACGTAATCAGGGCAATCTTCATATCCATAAGCGCTTCTTTTGGAATTTCCTTGTTGTCCGTTACCACATTGGACAACAAATCCCCGTCAATATCCAGCCCGTTCCTGCCCTGCTCGAACGTAATGCCGTAAACCTGCTTCCTTTCCACAGGTGCCGGCACATAAGAAGGGTCCATTTGGATTATGTTATAATTTCCCTTCTTTTTCACTTTTAAGAGTTCCAACGCTTCCTGCGTATAACCGGGGGCAATCACACCGTCCGACACTTCCCTCTTAATCAGCCTTGCGGTATCCGTATCGCACACATCGGACAATGCGATAAAGTCGCCAAAGGAAGACATCCTGTCCGCCCCCCTTGCCCTTGCATAGGCACATGCCAAAGGGGACAAATCCCCTAAATCGTCCACCCAGTAAATCCTGGCCAGCGTTTCGTCCAAAGGAAGCCCTACCGCCGCTCCCGCCGGAGATACATGCTTAAAGGAAGCTGCCGCCGGAAGCCCCGTGGACTCCTTTAATTCCTTTACCAACTGCCAGCCGTTAAATGCATCGAGAAAATTAATATACCCGGGGTTACCGTTTAACACAGTAACGGGAAGTCCGCTCCCGTCCTCCATAAAAATGCGGGACGGCTTTTGGTTCGGGTTACAACCATATTTTAATTGTATTTCATTCATACTTTCCTCCATTCCGGGGCTTATGCCCCTTTCCGCACTGCTTTCCCTTACTTTGCGGTATCTGTCCATAAAGTTTACCGATTCTTATTTATTCTTATTTACGATTCTCGTTTCATAATCCCCCGTTCTTATGTCGATATACCTGACAAACAGGGAAACCTTATTCTCCCCGTCCAGGCAGTCCCACACCATACCGGTAAACGCATCGATGGAACCGTCCAGCCATACAGGCTTAGGCTCCCCTTCAAAGCTGGGCAGCGGATTGCCGTCATGCATATACGTATGGATAAAATGCCCTTCCCCTGCCACAGGAACCTGATAAGCAAAATGAAAACGGTTGCACGCCGCAGGATTGCCGTTATTGCTCTTAAGGATGGACATGGCATAGCTGAAACTGCCTTCCGACACCCGCAGGATTCCCGAAATACGCGGGGTATAGTTTGGCGCATCCGGTTCAAACTCCCGGCTCCTTAACGACTGCTCAAAAGTCTGCCCCGCTTCCATCCCTTCATAAATAGTATCCGTTTGGTCTCCGTTAGTCACAATCGTCTTATCCCCCAACACCCTGACCGGCGCATAAATAATCAGGCTGGGGTCTTCCAGTTTGGAAGGGTCAAATGCCTGCGTGCGTATGCCTTTGCCGTCCTCCACGAAAATACGGTTCCGGCTGTTTACGCTTCTTCCCATAATGAAATACGCCGTAACTGCTTTGGTCTTGTCCGCGGACATGCCAATCACAATGCCCCTTCCCGGATATGCGTTTTCCCTAAGTTCCCGTTCCAATGATAATCGCTCCATCGTTTCCTCCATTCCTGCACTGGTCTGTGCAATTAGGCAAAAAATGCCTCTTCCTCCTGCCGTACCGGACACCCGCCGGCTTTGCCGGCATTTTTCTTTTGGACGCACGGGTCGCGCGGCGCTTTCGCGGCATATTCAAAAACCGCCCGGACGCACTGATTCCGTGCTGCCCAGACGGTCGGCCTTTCCATTCCAATTCCCTCCGTACACTCCCTGTAGGTGCTCTCCTACACAGGCAACCCTGTTTCCGTCAGTCGTGTACTTTTTCTTATCTTATCAGAAATACTGCTGCAGTGCAAGTAATTTGTACGGAAAGTTGCCATGCAAATGCCCTACACGGAATGTCCGCACCCCTTAATATTCCGGTAGCGGTGCACACTTAATACCATACCAGCCAAAAGATACGCCACAAGGATTCCTCCCCCTTCCGGTGAAAAAAAAGGCAGAAACAGCCGCATGGAAGGTATTCTGCCGAAGAAATGCAGGATATCCACCGCCGTTACCATTTCAAAGAACAGTCCGCAGCCGCAGCCCATCATCATTCCCAACGGATGTCTCTGCCCGCACGACACATGGATAATCCTCGCCGCAACCGCAAATAGCAGAATCCCGATGAAAAGCAGCGCCGCCATGCCGTAATCATTTGCCACAAAATTCAACAGATGGTCGTTATTAATACTGGACAAATCCGTCAATTCCCTCCCGCTGCTACCGATAAACCGGATGCTTTTGGCATATTCCATAATCATCTTCCTCTGATAATCCAAATAGGAACTTTCCTCCCCCAAAAAATCCTTAATCCGCTCCGTTTGGTAAAGCGCCAAACCATCCCCCCGTACCGCAAACACAACAGCCCCTATGGGAAGCAGCCCAAATGCAGTCCAAAACACCGCCAGCGTCTTTCTTTTGGAAACCGCAAACCATCCTTTCCCTACCGCCACCGAAAACATTGCCATTAATACAAGAGACAGCAGTACGGCAGCGCTCAGGCAGCTTGCCCGCAGTGTCAGTAGCGGAAAAGACATCCAAAGTATGCATTTTCCTACACCCAGATACCCCTTCCCCTTATACCGGTACAGCAGTGCGCCGTAAACGGGAATATACAGATAGCATAAATCAGAAACGGATATTTTTCCAAATATTCCAAGAGAAATCCACCATCCCGCCCCGTTTAAACCTATTTCCATAACGGAAACCGCCCATGCCATAAAAAAACAGCCTGCCGCTATCCCTTTCGCGTATTTCCCAATCCTTTCATAATCCAAACGGTATACGGCCAGCATAAGTCCAAATCCCATAAGAACCCTTACGCCATGCCTCCATCCGTATCCCCCGCCCAGCATTTCCTGCCTGCCGCCCACGCCGATATGCACCAAAATGCTGCACACGCTAAGCAGTCCGACCAAAGCAAGCATCCGCCAGTCCATACGCGGCCGGTGTATGCGGTCCAAAGCGGCCCCTGCCTCCACGGGATTGCCCATATCCCGGACTGCATCCGTAAGTGCCCGGTCCCTGTCCATTCCTTCCTGTTCGTATGCCTGTGCCTGGTCCATGATATGGTTCCTGATTTCCTCCCCCACCATTTCCCTTGCCTGCACACAATGAATCTGCTCCAAAAGTATTCTCATATATTCGTCCATGCCATATCCTCTCCCTTCCCGCCATATGTGGGCACACGCAGCCCTGTTCCATATCCCATGCACGCTTACCGTTTCCTTCCGTTTTCAGACACATTCCAGTACACGGCAGACCGCACGGGAATATTCCTTCCATTCTTCTTCCTTCGCTTTCAATGCTTTCCTGCCCTCTTTCGTAATACTGTAATACTTCCTAACCTTTCCCGGCACTTCTTTTTCATATGAGGTCAGCAGTTTCTTTTCCTCCAAACCGTGCAGCAGCGGATACAGGGTTCCCGCTTTCAATTCAAATACATTTTCGGAACGCTGCCGTAATGCTTCAATCATTTCGTAGCCGTACTTATCTTCTTCCGACAAAAGTTTTAATAACAGCATCGACATACTTCCCGATACCAGCGTTTTATCCATATATGGTTCCTCCTTTTCCCATTGCCGGAATATCCTTCATACACTTTACCCCGGCTCTTATATAGATATTCTATATATTGGCTATCTATATAATACATCGGTCTTCTATATATGTCAAGGGCTATTCGGTTCATTGGATTGAAACAAAAGAAGGGGCGGATTTTCCAAATGTCGGAGAGCCGCTTATTCCAAATTGTATATCACCTGCTCATCAAAGGGGAATCAACTGCCTCCGAACCGGTGGAAAAATTCGAGGTTTCCACAAGAACCATTTACCGTGACATCGACAAACTAAGCTGCGCAGGAATACCCGTATATACTGCAACCGGGTATAAAGGGGGCATCCGCCTCACGGATGGTTTCGTTTTGGAAAAATCGGTCTTGCCAAAAGAAGACATGCAGAATATCTTAACGGGCGTCCAAAGCCGTATCCGATGCTCCAAATGGAATTACGGTTTACCAAAAAAGCGGTGCACCGCGTATACGACATGTTCGGCGAACACACGGTTACTGATACCGGGGACTGCCTCACTGGCAAAGCCGTCATGCCGGAAAACGAATGGATGTACGGCTTCCTGATGTCCTTTGGCGACGGATTGACGGTTCTAAACCCCGTTCACTTAAAAAACGAGCTGCGGAAGCGGTTCCTTTCCGCACTCCGGCATTTTGAATCATGAATCCCCTTTAAACCCCTGTTACTCTGCTCCTGCGGCAACCGGTTTTGCGTTTTCACGGATTGAATTTCCACGGCACGAATGTTATAATCGTTAAGACTTAAAGCAAATAAAACCATCAGAAAACGTAAGAAAATGCAGAAACGGGGATTATCATGAATCAGGAATGGATTAGGGAAATAAAGGAGAATACGGTATTCCAAATATCCGGGAAAACGCCGGTCACATACAGCTTCGGGGAACCGGAATATGCGGCATTGATAGAACAATACCATCTTGCGGAAATTGCAGGTACCGGGGATTTGGAAAAAAGCCTGCATATGCTTTCGTGGGTAAACAGCCATATACGCCACAAAGGAAATTATGATAATTCGGATACCCAGGATGCCCTGACTTTATTAGGGGCTGCGTTTGACAAAAATTACGGGATAAATTGCCTGGCAATGTCCATTGTTTTATGCGAATGCCTGCTGGCACTCCGCGTCAGGGCAAGAGTGATGTACATGATGCCAAAAAATGCACAAGACGGGGATAACCATGTGGTAGTGGAAGCATATGTCCCGGACAGGAACAAATGGATTATGCTGGACCCGACCTATGGAAGTTACTGTCTCAATTCCGAAGGGGAAATCCTGAACCTGTATGAAATAAGAAACTGTATCGCACAGGATACGGAATATTATTTTTCCGCTTCCATGAATTATAACGGCAATCCCGTGGACGACATGGATGAAATAAAAACTTACTATGCCAAAAACTTATTTTTCTTCCGCTGCAAAAGTATCCAGGGATACGGGCAACACAGAAATTACGGCAACATTTTGGAAATAGCGCCGTCCGGCTTTGACGTGCATAAGCGGATGACCGACAATCTCCGGTTCCGGATAGACGTGTGCGGGGATTTGGAAATTTTCCATACCTGGATGCAGTATGAGGAAAACCTTGGGAACGTGTACATAGACCCGTTATCCATTTACTGACTGCGGAACCAGAAAACCAAGGAGAACGAACATGAAAAACCTGACTGAGGGGAAACCGCTGAAATTAATCCTGCTGTTTGCCATACCGCTGTTTATCGGACGGCTGTTTGACCTTTTCTATACTTTAGTGGATACCCGCATCGTGGGGGAAACGCTGGGCGAGGCTTCCCTGGCGGCGGTAGGGGCGACTTCCACCTTAAGCGAACTGTTGACCGGACTGTTAAACGGCTTTGCCAACGGGGCTGCCATCGTAGTTGCCACCTACTTCGGCGCAAAAGATAACAAAAACATGAAAAAAGCCATCGGCGGCATGGTATTTATGGGTGTGGGCGGCGCGGTACTGGTAAGCGCTTTCTGTCTCCTCATCCTGACGCCGCTCCTCCGTTTCCTGAACATATCGGAGGAAATTCTGCCGCAGTCCCAAAGCTACATCCGCATCGTACTGGCAGGGCTTGTGGCAGCCACCTGTTACCATCTTTGCGCCGCCGTCCTGCGCGCCATCGGCGATTCCTTTACACCGCTGCTGTTCCTCATTTTAGCATCGTTTCTGAATATCGCCCTGGACTATGCGTTTATCCTGGAACTTGGCACAGGCGTGGAAGGGGCGGCATATGCCACAGTCATCAGCCAGGCTTTATCCGCAGTCCTATGTTTTCTCTACATGCGCAGGAAATATCCCCTTTTGGTTTTGACAAAGGAAGACTGGAAACGGGAAAAAGAAGTATACCGCAAACTGCTTACCACGGGCATTTCCATGTCGTTCATGACCTCTTTCGTCAACCTGGGAACATTCACGCTGCAGACAAGCATCAATACATTCGGAACCAATATTATCGTGGCACACACGGCGGCGCGGAAAGCAACCTCGGTATTCATGCTGCCGTTCTCCGTCCTCGGAACCACGCTCGCCACCTACTGCGGGCAAAACCTGGGGGCAGGAAAGTATTCCCGTATCCGGAAAGGGCTGCGGGATACGCTGCTTTTGACCTTCGGATGGTGCGTATGCGTCATACTGGTGGCATTTACCTTATCGCCTGCCCTTGTCGGACTCATTACGTCCACACGGGAACAGGAAATCCTGGACACGGCTTCCCTGTACCTGAAGGTGAATACTTCTTTCTATTTCGTACCTGCAGTCATCTGCCTGTTCCGCAACAGCATGCAGGGATTCGGGGACAATAAGACGCCCGTATTTTCCAGTTTTCTGGAATTAGCCGGAAAAGTATGCATTGCCTTTCTGCTTACCCCTGCCATCGGCTATATGGGAATTATCGTGGCGGAACCAATCGTGTGGGCAATCATGGTAATTCCGTTAATCGTCAACATGATACGCAATCCCGTCCTGCGGATGACGGATGTGGAGCAGACAAATTAATCAACACCCCCGCCGGGGTATTGACCCTCGCGGCAGCCGCCAAATATCCGCACAAGTGCGGCTACCTGGCTTGTTGCCCGCTGGAATAAACCGGTTTCCTCCCTACCGCAACCACCTCATCCGCCATGGCAATGGTTGAGCTGCGGTGGGCAATCATAATCGTGGTACGTCCCCGGCATACCCGGTCCAATGCCTCGTTCACCAGCCGTTCCGACTCATTGTCCAAGGCAGAAGTGGCTTCATCCAGCAGAAGGATGGGGGCGTTCTTTAAGAACCGCACGCGCAATGGCGATGCGCTGTTTCTCTCCGCCCGACAGGGTATTTCCCCGCTCACCCGGAACGGTACGGTATCCGTCCGGCAATGCCATGATAAAATCATGGGCATTGGCAGTTTTTGCCGCCTGTATGATTTCTTCCATGGGAACATCCTCCGGGCGGGCGTACCTGCTGCCATATGCAATGTTCTCCGCAATGCTTACCCCGTACAGATACGGCTCCTGGGGCACATAGCCGATCAGGCTGCGCATCTCGCACAGGGTGGCGTTTTGGCTGT
The DNA here is from genome assembly GCA_910587275.1 of uncultured Kineothrix sp. Taxonomy (GTDB): domain Bacteria; phylum Bacillota; class Clostridia; order Lachnospirales; family Lachnospiraceae; genus Kineothrix. The sequence continues at coordinate 26,465 of CAJUMD010000012.1, read as the reverse complement.
TTTTTCCGCATATACTGATATACCCGCTTTCGGGTTTGTAAAATCCCAGCAACAGCTTGGCAACCGTACTCTTTCCACAGCCCGATTCCCCGACTAAAGCCACACAGCTTCCCGCTTTTACCTTCATGGAAAAATCCTTCACGGTCTCCCTGCCTTCTTCATAGGAAAAAGACAGATGCGCTATCTCCACCGCATATGTTTCCGGTTCCTGTCCCTGCCCGGCCGCCCGGGACTCACTGTCCGCAGTAATTCCATACCGTTCCGGTTCCTCATCCTCCTGCATAAACCCGTACAGCCGTTCCGCATTTGCCACGCAGTTCATCATTTGGGGCAGGTACATCCCGATTTCCAAAAATACATAACGGAATACGCCATATATGGTATAAACTGCCGCCAATTCCCCCAGCCCGATTATCCCGCCGGACAGAAAGACAATACCAAGCCCAAGAAATGCCAGCGTCCCCAGCAGGTCAAACAGACAGTTTAAGCTCTCCAGGGCAGCCGCCATCCGGTTCGTTTTTTTCTGCGTCCGGCAGCAGCCTTCATTCGCCGCTTCATAATCCGCAAGCAGCCTCCTGCCTGCCGGAAAGATTTTCACCAATTCCATTCCTGCCAAAATGTCCGTCAGGCATTCCATCATTTTCCCGTTCCGCTCCGACAGCTCACCGCCCAGCCGTTTCATCGGTTTCATAAAATAACCGTTTACGGCAAAAGAAAGAAGGCTTACCGCCAAAAGACACAGGGTCAGCCGGTAACTGTAATAGAACATGGGAACCAGATACACCACCGCCGATATCACCGCCGCCGACAACCGCCTAAGCCTTGAGGTATAAATATCGCCCGCGCGCTCCACATCGAAGGTCAGGCGTGACATGAAATCACCGCTGTGGTTTTTCTCATAATATCCCATGGGCAGACGCATGGCTTTGGAAAATACCATTTTCTCCACCCCTGCAATCCCGTGTTTTGCCTCGATGTTATAATGAACGATGCCAAACCGCCAGGTAAACCACGATACCACATACAAAAGGAAATTGACCGCCACCGTAACCGCCAGCCCTTGCGTGTTCCGTTCCTGTGCCGCCGTTACAATGTCCTTTACCATCCACGCATTGGCAATCCGCCCCATCGCCTGCCCCATGGTGGAAATGACAATCGCCGCAAGATAAAACGGAAGACGCTCCCCTATCTGTCCCATAAACCAAAAGAACACCGATACCTTTTTATCCGTATTCCTTACCTTACCGCCAGCCCTCATGCCAAAACTCCTCCTTTTTCCCCATGCCCATCCGCTCCGTATAATCCGGCATAAACTCCGCCAAGCTCCAACAATTCCTGATGGGTCCCCTGCTCCGCAATCTTTCCGTGTTTTATGACGAAAATCTGGTCCGCCTGACGGACCGTGGACAGCCTGTGGGCTATGAGCAGTACCGTTCGCCCTTTGGAAATACGGGAAACCGCTTCCTGTATCTGTGTCTCCGTCCCCTCATCCACCGCTGCCGTGGGTTCATCCAGCAAAAGAAGCGGCGCATTTTTTAAGAAAGCCCTCGCAATGGAAATCCGTTGCTTTTCCCCGCCCGATAACCTTGTTCCCCTCTCCCCCACCACCGTATCGTAGCCTTGGGGAAATTCCAGGATACGTTCATGGATGTTTGCATTTTTACACGCTTCCACGATTTCCTCCTCCGTGGCGCCTTCCTTCCCGTATGCCACATTTTGACGGATACTGACCGGAAACAGGAAAACATTTTGGGACACCAGTGAGAAACATTCCCTCGCTGCCTGCAAATCCCAGTTTTCAAACTCCTTCCCATATAAAAAGAACCGCCCAGACGTTTTTATGTAAAAGCCGCACAACAGGCGGAACAACGTACTTTTCCCCTCTCCCGAACCGCCCACAAATGCCGCCGTTTCCCCCTGTCTGATGCGAAAACTGATTCCGTTTAACACCATTTGGTCTTCCCGGTAGCCAAAACGGACATTCTCCCATACAATGACGTTGTCCTGCTTTCCCCCATCCGTAAACCGCCTTTCCTCCGCAGACCGGTCCTGCCTTTTTCCGTCCGCCCCCCGGAACGTTCCCGCCGCTTCCGTTTCCGTTTCAGCCTCATACAATTCCCGTAAACGCTTCATCGCAACGCCCGCCTGCCGGAAATCATTCAGGCAGAATACCACATCCCCGATGGGATACAGAATCCGTCCCATCAATACGGTAAAGGAAAGCATCTCACCCGTGGTAATCCTTCCCGTAAGCATCTCATGCAATGCAAACAGATAACATCCCGTTACCGGAATGGTGGTCAGTATATTTTTCACCACCCAGCCCATGCTTGTAATCCGCGTGCTGGCGCAGCCGTGTTCCGCAATGGTATCGATGGTGCCGTCAATCCGCCGTTTCATCACGTCATACAGGTTATAGCTTCTGCCCGTGACGATTCCCTGTACCGCGTCGTAAGCCGTCTGCGTGCGGATATCCAGGTTCGTCCTCCATTTTACCACCACTTTCTCCAACCGTTTGGAAAGCCAGTTCGCCACCACCAGCATCAGCGGATAGCTGGCAAACAAAATCAGAATCAGCGCGGCATCCATACGGACAAGGTACGCCGTCACCGTTGTCACCGTAATGATATTAACCAGAAATTCCGGCAGGATTTCCGAAAAAAAGCGTCCGGCTTCCCCGATGTCGGAACCCAGCTTTGTCATGACGCTGCCCGAACCCTTTTCGTCAAAATAACAAAACGGCAGTTCCGGCAGAAGCCGTCCCAGTTTACCGCGCACGTCCCGCGCGACCACTGCACTGTAATGGCTCCCGCACAGGCTTTTCCCGTATGCGGTAAGCGCCCCTGCCGCAATCATCCACAGAAGCGGCAGCAGAAAAGTGCGGATTTCCACATTCTGCCCGTTAAATACCCGGTCTACCGCCTGTGCGATGAAATCGTTACCGTAAATCACAATGGCATTCACCAGAAAAGCCCCTGCCACATATCCCGCCAAAAGCCCGCCGTGCCTTAATCCCGTCCGCCAAAACAGATGTTTTGCGGCTTCCTTCCCGCTCCTGCCTGCCAAACCTACCATACCAGTTTTCCCTCCGCCCTTATTTTTCCATACGCATACTTTTCTTTCCCGTACTTTTCCACCCTCCCGATGGGATAACACACATGGTATCTGCCAAGAAGCTCCACGGCAGTCTCCGCCTTTTCCTCAGGAACCACCACAATCATACCGATTCCCATTTGGAAAAAGAATGGCATCTTCTCCGCTTCCATCAGCTCCCGCTCCATCAGGAAACGGTACAGCGGCAGAACCGGCATCTTTCCCAAATCAATCCGTATGGCAAGCCCCTGCGGAATTCTCCTTTCCATCTTCTTGCAAATCAGGTTATTGTTTTTAAAAATTCCGTGGGGAATGCCATCTTCTGCCAAAAGGCGGAGCCCCCGGCAGAATGCCGTATTCGGTTTTAGCAGTTCATCGCTGAAATAGCGCTCCCCGTCAATTTTTGCATGGGCGAGTTCCGGTCTCCGGTCCATGAGCACTTTAAACAGCGGGTAATTTACCGAATTAATCCCCTCCGTCACAAGCCCAAGCACCACATCCCCTTCCCGTATGTTTTCTCCTGTCACCAGTTTCGCGCGGTCCCCCACCCCTGTCACCCCGACCTGTATATGGTATTCCTCCGGTTTGTAATGCATCGGCTGTGCCCCGATTTCCATTCCGGAAAACAGGACACCGTTTTCCTCACAGATCTTTTTTAAAGATTCCGCCATGTTGCGCAATTGCTCGTTGTTATTGTTTCCGCATACCACCATCCCCCTTAATACCACAGGCTTCATCCCATAGGCAAGGATATGATTCATCCCGTTCGCCGCCACATCCGCACAGATTTCCCGGTCAAACCCTCTCTCCCTGGCAAATTTTTCCTTGGAGCCGGGAATGGCCATAATCATGGCATGTACCGGTTCTTCCATGCCGGAAACATCCGTCCGGTAAATAACCGGCTCCATGTAACGCGTGTTCAACAGTTTTTCATCTTCGGATGTCAGGTTTTCCAACTGGTCTTTCAGAAAATACAATTTCTCCGTATCCAGTCCCGTTTCCCGGTAAAATTCCGCTTTATCCACCCATTTCCCCCTCTGCAGTATGGTATCGGTGCTTACCCGCAGCGCCCCCGCGATTTCACAGAGCATTTCCACCGTGGGGAGACTCGTTCCCGATTCCCATTTGGACACTGCCTGATAGGAAATGTGCAGGACATCCGCCAAATCCTTCTGTGTCATCCCTGCCCGTTTCCGGTATATGGTTATGGTTTCCCCTATTTTCTTTTTATTCAGCATATTTTCCCCGTTTCCAAAGACGCGGCACGGATTTCCTGCCGGAGATGATTTTTCAAACACCCTCTAAACGATACCTGCCGTATCCTTGTTTTGTTTCCCTTCTATTTTGTTTTCATCATATCATTCACCGGAAAGGAACACAATAACCCCTCCGTAGAGCTTTTTTTTGCAGCTCAACCGGCAGTTGATTTAACCAAATCGGGAGTTTGCCAGATGTCAGGAATCAAAGACCCCGCTGCAAGCAACGGGGTATCAAACTTGTAGCGCTGCAGAGCAGCGGGGTATTTGACCCTCGCGGCAGTCGCCAAATATCCGCACGAGTGCGGCTACTTGGCTCGTTGCTCGCGGGAATAAATATTCAAACACGCTTTGGGCACAAAAAAAGACGCATGGTATACAATCGGATGTTCCATGCGCATTCACACTGTTTTAAAATGTTCCTATCCTTGCAAATATGGATTGTTTCGAATGCCTTTGTATGGGATCTTGGATGAAGCCTTCCCCGCAGGAAAGGAGGTCTTCGGGCTTCTTCGGATTAAAAGACATTCTACAGGGAAGACTCCATCCAAAATCCCATAGGTTCCGTATTTTCATCATAACATAACGGCAGCCCCGCCGCCATAACCGGATACGGGAACCCCGCCGGTCCTGTTCAACCGGCAGTTGCCCTTATACCTTTACCACCACATCTGCCGCTTCAATCGTACTCGGCCGGTGGGCAATCATAATCACCGTTTTTTCCCCCTTTAATTTCCGGAGCGCATCCTGCACCAATTGCTCCGATTCATTATCCAGGGCCGAAGTCGCCTCGTCCATCAGCAGTATCGGGGCATCCCTTAAAACTGCCCGTGCAATGGCGATGCGCTGTCTCTCCCCGCCGGAAAGTTTCGCCCCCCGTTCCCCCGCCACGGTGTCATACCCGTGTTCCTGCTTCATGATAAAATCATGGGCATGGGCGGCTTTTGCCGCCGCCACGATTTCCTCCCGGCCCGCCTCCGGTTTCCCATAGCGGATATTTTCCGCAATGCTCACATTATAAAGATATGGTTCCTGCGGCACATAAGCGATTTTATCACGGAAAGCGGCAATCCCCGCTACTCCCATGGGCTGCCCCTCCAAATAAATATCCCCGGTTTCCGGCGGATAAAATCCCAGTATCAGCTTCGCAAGGGTGCTCTTTCCCCGCCCCGACGCTCCGGTAACCGCCACAAAAGAACCTTTTGCGAAAGCTGCCGAATAATGTTCCAATACCTTTTCCTCCGCGCCTCCATACCCGAACGTCAGGTCCCGTACTTCCAGATAGGCTGCCGGGGTCCCGTGTTTTGCAGAGTCCGCACATGTTCCGGTATTTCCTTCCGCACCCGTATTTTCCGCCGCGGCTATCCCGTTTTCTGCTCCCGATCCGTAAACAAAAGGTTCTTCCTCCAACTCCAAAAATTCCAGCACCCGCTCCCCGTTTACCAGACAGTTTGCCAGGTCCGGCACATACCGCCCGATTTGGAGGAAATTCCAGTTAAACGTTCCGTACAGCAGGTACAGGGAAACCAAAGAACCAACATCCCCATGGTATGCCCCGATATACCAGATGCCCAAAGCCAGAAAACAAAACGAGCCGAGCAAATCAAACGCCGTATTTAACCCTCTCAAAAATGCCGCGTAATCCGCCTGTTTCCTTCCCGCTTCCTTAAGCTGTCCGTTGGCCTGCCCGTAACGGCGCACAATTTCTTCCCGCACCGGAAACATTTTCATGACTTCCATACCCTGCAGCATATTCGAGATACTTTCCGTCATTTTCTGGTTCGCCTGCGTGGCATCCTTTCCCGCCCGTTTCATCGGTCCTATCATACGGAAATGCACCCAAAGGGAAATACAGCTCATGGTAAACAGCCCCGCCATGACAGGCGGACAAAGGTAAAACATGGGAACCACACATACCCCCACCGTCAGCACCGGCATAATGACCCTCCGCAGGCGGGAACCGAATACATCACAGGTGCGTCCCGCATCCCATATGATTTTCGACATGAATTCCCCGGAATGGTGGGTGTCGTAAAAACGCATGGGAAGCCGCAGCGCTTTGGCAAACACCTCATTGTTAATCTTTGTCCCCACCCGCTTCGCCTCGTCATTATACCCGATGGTACCTGCCAAATCCCCCGCCATTGCAAAGACAATCACCGGAAGGTTTCCCGCTAACAGTTCCCGTAACCCTTCCGCGGTTCCCTGTCTGGCCATGTCACACAGTCCGCCAATCGTAACGGATACCATAATCTGGAATACGCTCCCGCAAACTACCATTAACAGGATGCAGCCGAAATAAACGGCAGCCCGTTTACCTAGAAATTTCCTAAGCAATATCCAAAGCACACTCCCCCTCCGCTTTACCGTCCCTTCTTTTTCCGTTTTCCGCGTCTTCCTTTCAGTCACTTCGGCACACCCCCTTCCCGCTGTCTTTCATACAGCCTGTAATAAATCCCCCTTGCCGCCAACAAATCCTCCTGTGTTCCCGCTTCGGCAATCCGCCCGCCGGAAAGCACATGGATGCGGTCCGCGTCCTCTATGGTGGACAGCCTGTGGGCTATGGTAATGACCGTCCGCCCTGTGGATATCCGGTCCACCGCCTCCTTAATCAGCCGCTCCGTTTCCACGTCCACCGCCGAAGTAGGCTCATCCAAAAGAAGCACCGGTGCATTTTTTAAAAATGCCCTGGCAATGGATATACGCTGCTTCTGCCCGCCGGAAAAAGAATCCCCCCTCTCCCCCGCCATGGTCGCATAACCTTCCGGCAGCGACAGGATAAATTCATGGATGTTCGCCTTCTTGCACGCCTCCTCGATTTCCTCCCTGCCGCAGCCCGCTTTTCCGCAGGCAATGTTCCAGGCAATGGTTTCGGGAAACAAAAATACATTCTGCGACACAATGGCGATGCATTTCCTCGCTTCCTCAATCCCCCATTGTTCCAGGGTCCTGCCAAAGAGCCGCACCGTCCCTTCCTGCTGCCGGTAAAACCCGCATAACAGTTTAAAAACCGTGCTTTTTCCCTCGCCGGATTCCCCCACAAAAGCGGCTTTCTCCCCTTTCCTTATGCGGAAATCCACTCCGTCCAGTACCCTTCCGCTCCCGGCATAGCCAAACACCACATGTTCAAATTCCACACTGATTCCGTCGTCCGGCATATTTCCGGCAGACAAATCACCGCTTTCCCCTTTTCCGGCGGACGGATTCCCATTCCCCACGGTTTGGGCAGACTGCTCCCCGCCCCACTCTCCGGGCTGTTCCATCAGCTCCGACAGACGCTGCTTGGACAGGCGGGCGTTCTTTACTTCCAGCAGAAGCTGCGGCAATTCCCCCAAAGGGTGCACCACCCGGTCCATCATCAGGATAAAATATGTCATGGTCCCCACGGAAAGCTCCCCCGCCACGACATGGTACAGCGTCATAATGCCAAACAGCAGATTGGGCAGCCACTGCACCACATGGTATAAACTCCAGGGGATGGCGCTCAGACGGTTCCTTTGGAACTCAAATTTCAGAATCCGCCGGTTTGCATCTTCCACCCTTTTCTTCATCAGCGGATATAGCCCGTAACTCCTGCCCACCACAATCCCCTGCACATTGTCATAAGCAATTTCATTCACTTCATCCCACAACTGTAAGTGCTTCTTCTGCAATCCCGCAATCCTGCGGCCCGCATAATCGGAAAGCAGCAGGACCGGCGGAAAAACCAGCAGGAAATACAACACCAGTTTCCAATCCATCTTCCACATGGATTCTAAAATAATCACGGTGGTAATGACCGTCCCCACAACCGCCGGTAATACTTCCGAATAATACAGCGACACAACACCCGTATCCGAAACCAGCCTGTTCATCACCGACGCGGAATCATTCCCGTCGAAATAGGCATATTCCAGCCACGGGATCTTCTTCCCGGCCAGTTCCCGGAACTGCGCCTGCATCCTTACCGCAAAGTAAGCCGCACATTGATTCGCCCCGTAAGCCGCCGCAAACCCAAACGCCGCCAGCAGAACCAGCCACCCAATAAATGCAGCATCCATGCCGGCGCTCCCATTCCCTTCCAGCATAAGGTCGATAGCTCCAGACAGCTTTTTGTTTCCCGTTACCAGCACCTGCGTCTGTATATAGGAAAGCAGGATTCCCGCCGCCATCAGCCACTTATTGCTCCAAAACAGCCTTGCAAAAATATCTTTTTTCCACCGCTTCATTCTTCTCCCCCGCCATTTCCTCACCGGCTGTCCGATGCCGTATCGGTTTTGTCTAAAAAATCATATAATATTTTTTTATATATTTCATTCATTTTTAAGTTGTTTTTCCATAGAATCTATGTAATAATATTACCGGATTGTAACATGCTGGCAAAACAGCAAAAAAGGCCACCCTTACCAAACCCTTTTGCAGGAGGAACCGCCCATGCCGAAGCCGTTAAAAAAAGGACTCAACATTCATGTGGAGTTTATCAGAAGACCCGCCGAATACGCCATGCGTTCCACGGATGTCTATACGGATTTCTACGGACTCGGATACATCACCAGCGGCGACCGGGAAATCATCACACCGGAGGGCATTTACTTCATCCATGCCGGCGACGTGGGACTTACCGATATCGGCTATTACCACCGGACCATCCCCACCTCCTCCAAACCCTACGAACGGTACGGGGTCAAATTCACGCCGAAAATCATCCGCCATTTCGTCCAAACGGTCGGCGAAGATAAATTTAAGGAACTCATGTCACACAAAGGATACCATTTGAATCCGCAGGCACAGAAAAAAGTACGGCGGATATTGGAAGACATGCTTTATGAATATGAACATTACGACGGAACTTCCGAACTGATTTTGGAAGGCATGTTAAACCATCTGCTCGTCACCGTCTTCAAGGAGCGTATTCTCCACACCTCCATCGAGCAGAAAATCAACGTAAAAGACGATGCCATCATGGACGTCCTCTCCTATTTGGACCTCCATTATGCGGAAAATCCAACCATTGAAGAATTATCCGGCATCGCCTGCCTGTCCCGCGCCCAATTCATGAAGCGTTTCAAACAGGCAGTAGGATCTTCGTATAAAACTTACTTAAACTGCTACAAAACCCACCAGGCACAGTCCCTCCTGACCGAAACCGATTACTCCATCGGCAGGATTGCGGACGAACTCGGCTTCTGCAATGCCAACTATTTCTGCAACGTCTTCAAGGCAATTTCCGGGCAGAATCCGTTGGAATTCCGGCGGGAGGGAAGACGGAAATAGCATTCCGTAAAACGAAGGGGCGGTCTTTACGGTATCCCGGGTAAATACCGTTTACTGCCGGGAAATTCTTTCTTCCCATACCGGATGAAATCCGCCCGCCTGCTGCTTCCGCAAAAGGGCAAAAAATTCCTCCTCTGGCATGGGCTTTGCATAATAATAACCCTGTACCTGGTCACAGCCGATGCTTTGCAAAAGCTCGGTCTGCTCCTTCGTCTCCACGCCTTCCACCAAAAGCCCCAAATCCAGCTTATCCGCCATGGTCACGACCTGTTCCAGTATCAGCTTTCCCTTATCGGAAACCATCATGTTTTCCATGAATTTTTTATCCAGTTTAATGACGTCAAACGGGGTTTCCAGTAAAATGTTTAAGGAAGAATAACCGCTCCCGAAATCGTCCATCAGAAGCGTAAACCCTTCTTCCTTAAGCTGGAGCGCTTTCCTGCTGACCTGCTGGTTATCTGCCGATTCCGTGATTTCCAGTTCCAGCAGTTCCTTCGGGACACGGTAGTGCTTAAGCAAATCCGAAAGCACCTGTATACATGCATCATCCCGCAGATGCACCCTCGACACATTGACGGATACCGGGCAGGAACGGATGCCAGCTTCCTCACATTTTTTCAGGAAACGGCAGGCTTCCTCCCATATGTAATAATCCACTTTCCGTACAAAGCCGTTTTCCTCAATGACCGGAATAAACTGGTCCGGGAAAATCATCCCCCTCTCCGGATGCTTCCAGCGCACCAAAGCCTCCGCCCCTATGATTTCATTCTTGGCAATACTGTATTTTGGCTGCAGATACATCAAAAACTGTCTTTCCACAACCGCCGCCTGCATGTTTTCCTCAATAAATTTACGGTTGTACAGGGTATCCTTGAACTGCTCCCTGTAAAAGACAATGTTGGTCAGCACATTATTTTTAGCTGCTTTCCGCGCCATGGCGGCACGGTCTTCCATTTGGCGCTGCTCCATCTCCTTATCCTCCACGGTATACACGCCGTAAGACATTTGGAGCTTTACGCTTTTGAAACTGCTGATTTGGGCATCCAGCCGGCGGATAAATTCCACCAGTTCTTCTTCCTCGTCATATTCCGTCACAACCATGAACACATCACTCCTGAGGTTCACGAAAAACTGGTCTCCGTGACAGCATTCCTTTAATTGGTGGATGACGAAATCCAAAATCTCATCCCCGAATTTTTCACCGTACAAGTCGTTGACAATCTTAAACTTACGGATGTCAAACTGGATAAACCCGATTTCCCTGGAAGAAGAAAAAATCAGGTTGTTGACATTCCGCCGGAAACGCCGCAGTTTGTTAATCCCTTTCAGTATCGTCTGCATTTCGTCATTTTCCGGGATATCCGTTAAATCCAGATTACTTTCCTTCATATCCTTAAAATACTCTGACAGTATTTTTTCCAATATTTCAATACTGATGCTGATTGCCTTTGGGCATTTCTGTAAAATCAGTCCTTCTTTACGGATTAGCGCCATTTCCTCCGGTTTTGAGATATCTTTTCCAAGGATATCCCGGCAGTACACTGCCCCGCCCATCCGTTCCGTAAAAGCCTTAATAAATTCGTCCGTTTTCCGATTCCCGTATACTTCCCGCTCCTTATCCTGCGCATCGTAAAATCCCAACGCCATTCCCAGCACGAGCAAGGATGCCGTAATGCAGCCGCATGTCCCGCCCTGCCGCATCCCGCCGCCAAAACATGTACTGATTTTAAACGCCGTCTTCAAATCCAAGCCAAAATCATCCGCAAATGCCCCGAATAATGCCTGGGAACAATGATACTGCTGGTGCAGTAGCTGCTGTGCCTTTTCCTTGTGTGTCATACCATCCCCCGCTTTCCCGCCGGCAAAACCGGCAGTCTTTCTTCCTGCTCCCGCACCGCTCCATGGGCGTTTGGCAGATCCGCTAACTTACAGTATTATTCTAACAAATCCACGGGGAATTGTGAAGCGTGTGTTTGAAAATGCAAAGAAAGTAACGGTTCAAAACAATTTCAACTGCTCATACTTTTCCGGAAATTCCCGCAAATACCGGAAGCAGGCATCCGCGCCGCACACAATCCCGTTTTTGCGGCACTTATCCTTAAGCAGCTCCATCAGTTCCGCATTCCTGTCACTTGGCAGTTCATAAGAGTACCCGTATTTTTTCCGGTACTTCTCCTTCATCCCCGGGAAATGTCTGTCAAGCGCCCTGTAAAAATATTCCCGGTCCCCCTCACGCAGTGTCACACCCATGCCAAACGTAATGATGCCATATACCTTCGCCTGAATACAGTAATCCAAAATTCCGTCCACATTTTCCCTGGTATCGTTCAGAAAAGGAAGAATGGGGGACATCCACACAACGCAAGGTATCCCGTTTTCATGGAAAATACGCAGCACTTCCGCCCGCCTTTTTGTGGTACAGACATTGGGTTCCACAATCCGGCATAGCGTCTCGTCATAAGTAGTAAGCGTCATCTGCACCACGCATTTTGCTTTTTCGTGAATACGCTTCAAGAGCTCCAAATCCCTGAGTATCCGGTCCGACTTTGTCTGTATTGCCACGCCATACCCGTAACGCTCGATAACTTCCAGGCATTTCCTTGTCAGTTCCAGTTCTTCCTCACAATGCATATAAGGATCACACATTGCCCCTGTGCCAATCATACATTTCTTCCGTTTGGAACGGAGCGCCTTTTCCAACAGCTCCGGCGCATTCCCTTTCACTTCGATGTCTTCAAATGCGTGGTTAAACCCGTAACATTTGCTTCTGCTGTCACAATAAATACAGCCGTGGGTGCATCCCCGGTACAGGTTCATGCCGTTCCCCGAAGACAAAATACCCTTTGCCTCTACAAAATGCATCTCCCTTGCCCCTCCGTATCCATGCCCGTCACCTTCGCAGACAGGACATTTTCTGCCCTCATCTTAACATATAATGCCATGTATGTATACCTGGTTATGTATAAGTGTAATGCCAGTTTTTTCTAAACAGAATGGGGAAATTTTTCACAGGCTGCGGGATAAAATTCTTATGATTGTACAAAATACGGATAACGGAAAGCACGCTTTGGCGCCAGCCGCCGGAAAGGGATATATGTATGGGCAATCATTTGAAAGGACAGACCAGTCCTTATCTTTTACAACATGCGGACCAGCCGGTGGACTGGTATCCGTGGGGAGATACGGCATTTGAAAAAGCGGCACGGGAAAATAAACCCGTGTTTTTAAGCATTGGTTACAGTACCTGCCACTGGTGTCATGTTATGGCAAGGGAAAGTTTTGAAAGCAAGGAAATCGCGGAACTATTAAACCGTGATTTTGTGTCCGTGAAAGTAGATAGGGAGGAACGCCCGGACATTGACAGCGTTTATATGTCCGTCTGCCAGGCGCTTACGGGAAGCGGCGGATGGCCGCTGAGCGTATTCCTGACACCGAATCGGGAGCCTTTTTTTGCCGGAACCTATTTTCCGCCCGAAACGGGATACGGTATGACAGGCTTTGCCGATATCCTGCGGACGATTGCCGGGCGGTGGAATACGCAAGGCGGAAAAAAGGAGTTGACGGAAGCCGCCAGGCATTTGGTGGAACAGGTCGGCAGGGAGCGGACGGCAGGGAAACGGACGGCAGGGAAACGGACGGTCCCGCCGGAGGAAAGACTGGCGGAAAGGGCAGTGGAAATATTTGCTGCCGGATTTGACCGGAAATACGGCGGATTTGGCAGTGCGCCAAAATTCCCCACGCCGCATAATCTGCTTTTCCTGATTTTATATGCGGAAATCCGCGGTGAACCGTCCGTATTCCGTCTGGCGGAAAAAACTTTGGAGCAAATGCGCCGGGGTGGTATTTTTGACCATATCGGCTTCGGGTTTTCCCGATATTCCACGGACCGGTATTACCTGGTTCCCCATTTTGAAAAAATGCTGTATGACAATGCGCTGCTTATTATGGCTTACGGGGCAGCGTATCAGTCATCCGGGAACGGGATGTTCCTTGATACGGCAAAGAAGACCGCCGCATATGTCCTGCGGGAGATGACGGGCTGTGAAGGGGAATTTTATTCCGCACAGGATGCGGACAGCGAAGGGGAGGAAGGGAAGTTCTACGTATGGGATTACAGGGAAATCAAACAGGTTTTGGGACCGGAAAGGGGCAGGCTGTTCTGCCGCCATTTCGGTATTACGGAGGAAGGAAATTTTGAAGGGAAAAACATTCCCAACCTGTTAAACGGCAGCGAAACGGCAGACGGATTCGGGGAGGAAAAGGAAGCGCTGTATGCATACCGCAAATCCCGTGTCAGGCTGCATTTGGACGATAAGGTCCTGACTTCATGGAATGCCCTCATGATTGGCGCGTTAGCAATCCTTTCCCGTGTTACGGGAACTTCTTATTATCTTTCAGCCGCGGAAAAGGCACAGCAGTTTGTGGAAAAATACCTTACCGACGGAAATCTTCTTTTCGTGGGCTGCCGCAGCCACATCCGGTCCGCAAAGGGATTTTTGGATGAGTACGCTTATTATGGCGCGGCATTGCTGCTTTTATATGAAGCGTCCGGGAAGGACGTTTATTTGGAACGTGCCGGGCAGATTTGCGGGGAAGCATTCAGGCAGTTTACGGATGAAAGGAACGGCGGCTATTTTTTGTGCGGATTGGAAAACGAAACTTTGGTCATGAAACCGAAGGAAACGTATGACGGCGCCCTGCCCAGCGGAAACTCCGTTATGGCATATTGCCTGGTGCGGCTTTTCCAAATTACGGGGGATGGAGAGTACGGCCGGCTTGCCAGGCGGCAGCTTGTCTTTTTATCAGGGGAAGCGGAGGATTATCCGGCGGGACATGGCATGTTCCTGCTTTCCCTTCTCCTGTATCTGCACCCGATGCCGGAAATCACCGTGGTAATGGCGAAGGAAGACGGAAAAACGGAAAAAGACAGTACAGCGTCCATCATGCGTGCCCTGCCCCTTTACGCAAAAGTACGTATTTTAACAGAGGAAACGGAAGGGTATTCCCTGCTTAACGGAAAAACCACGTATTATGTCTGTAAGAACCACGTATGCCTGCCGCCGTCAAATGAAGTACCAGGAAATCCATAAGCAGCGGGACAGGCAATCCCGCTGCCGCCGCCCCCCAAAAAACTCCCTCCCGTGCGTCCGCCCTTCAACATAACATTTCAGGATGGACTGTCACCGCCCCAGCCATTTTTTATCCGTTTTAGCTTGACAAACCATAACACCCATGATATTTTAATAAAAACTCTTTGCACTGCATATAAATCTACAGTACAAACTGAACAGACCGTGACAGCACGTCATGGGGTCGGGTCACAGGAGTGACAGTGGAATCTTTCATCTGCGGGACAGTAGCTGCTTATACTGATTCGTGGGTGTTTTTTATTCTTTTCATAAGTATCCGTAAAAAACCCCATAAACAGTTAGTGCCATAGAGCTATCTTAATTTCGGAGGTAACTGGTATGGAAAAAAACGGAAACACGAAAGAGGATGCTTTCCAAAAAACTGCAAACAGAGTATCGGCCGTCACCATCCTTGGGAATACGGTACTGTCCGTCCTGAAATTCCTGGCAGGGATTATGGCCCATTCCAATGCAATGGTAAGCGACGCGGTGCACTCCGCATCCGATGTATTCAGCACCATTGTAGTCATCATCGGTATCCGCCTGTCTGCAAAGGAATCGGATAAAGAGCATCCGTACGGACACGAACGGCTGGAATGCGTAGCCGCAATTATTTTGGCAATGGTTCTTTTTATCACGGGTCTTGGAATCGGCATAAAAGCAGCCCGGAATATTTTAAGCGGCAACTATGCGTCTTTGCAAATTCCCGGCATACCGGCATTGATTGCGGCCGTCATTTCCATTGTCAGCAAGGAAGCCATGTACTGGTATACAAGATATTACGCCAAAAAGATTGATTCCAGCGCATTAATGGCCGATGCGTGGCACCACCGTTCGGATGCCTTCTCATCCATAGGCGCGCTAATCGGAATTACCGGTGCAAGATTTGGCTTTCCGGTCATGGATTCCGTTGCCAGCCTGGTTATTTTCCTATTTATCGGAAATGCTGCCCTTGCTATTTTTAAGGATGCCGTAGACAAGATGGTGGACCACTCCTGCGACGAGGAAATGGAGCGCCAGCTTCATGATTGTGTCATGGATAACGAAAACGTATTAGGAATAGATTTGCTGCAGACCCGTATCTTCGGAAACAAAATATATGTGGACGTAGAGATTCAGGTAGACGGTTCCTACACGTTACAGGAGGCACATACCATTGCGGAATCGGTACATAAAAAAATCGAGCAGAATTTCTCAAAAGTGAAACACATCATGGTACATGTAAACCCTAAAATACCAAACCCCTGACACTGCGTCAGGGGTCTTCATCATCTTCCTACAACTGCGGGAACAGCTCTTTCACCGCCGGATACACCTTGGCAAATTTCCGGTATTTTTCCTCATACTTCGCTGCCAGTTCCGGGTCCGGCTCAATCGTATCGATGATTTTCACCAGTTTCTCCGCCGCTTCTTCCACCGAAGCATATTCACCGCAGCCTACTGCAGCCAGTATCGCGCCGCCGTAGCCCGGTCCTTCTTCGCTTTCGATGCAATCAATTTTGATATTCAGTACGTTGGCAATGATTTTGCGCCAAAGGGGACTTTTCGCGCCGCCGCCGCAAATCTTGGAACGCTCAATGCGGATACCCAGGGAACGCGCCACTTCAAACGAATCGCGGATGGCAAAAGCCACACCCTCAAGTACCGCCTGCGTCATATCCGCCCTCGTGCTGTCCATGGTCAGCCCTATGAATGTCCCTCTTGCATACGGGTCGTTTAACGGGGAACGCTCTCCCATCAGGTAGGGCAGGAAATACACATTATTCTCACCCAACTTTGTAATGAAAGCCTGCTCTTTCCCATAATCCGATGTTCCGATGATGTCATCCATCCACCATTTATTACAGGATGCCGCGCTTAACATGCACCCCATCAAATGAAAATGCCCGTCCGCATGGGCAAACGCATGGAGCGCATTATTTTGGTCCACGCCGAACTTATCGCTGGAAATAAAAATGGTTCCCGAAGTTCCGAGGGAAATATTGCACATACCGTCCCCCACCGTTCCGGTCCCCACCGCAGCGGCCGCATTGTCGCCTGCCCCCGCAATGATTTTAACGGTTTCCGGCAGTCCCAGAAGCGCCGCCACGTCCGGTTTTAATGTCCCCACTACATCCGCACTCTCGTAGATGCCCGCCAACTGCTCTTTCGTCACGCCGCAGATTTCCATCATTTCCTCCGACCAGCGCTTGTGTTCCACATCGAACAGCAGCATACCGGAAGCGTCTGACACATCCGTACAAAACGTACCGGACAGCTTATAGGCAATGTAATCCTTTGGCAGCATAATTTTCTTAATTCTTGCAAAATTCTCCGGTTCCTTCTCCTTCACCCAAAGCACCTTCGGTGCGGTAAATCCGGTAAACGCAATATTCGCCGTATACTTTGACAGCTTCTCTTTACCGATCACCCGGTTCAGGTAATCGGTTTCCTCCGTCGTCCTTCCGTCGTTCCAAAGAATCGCCGGACGGATTACCTCATCCTTTTCATCCAGTATAACCAAACCGTGCATCTGTCCGCCGAAGCTGATTCCTGCCACCTGTGATTTCTCACAATCCGCCGTCAGCTCCTTTAAACCTTCCACTACCGCGTCCCACCAGTCCTCCGGTTTCTGTTCCGACCAGCCCGGATGGGGAAAATAAAGCGGATACTCCTTTGATACAATCTTCTCAATCTTCCCGTCCGCCGCCATCAGCAGCAGTTTCACGGCGGATGTTCCCAAATCCACTCCGATATATAACATGCCTTGTCACCTTTCTCTTTCTTGAAAATATTTTTAGGGCAGGGGACATCCCCCGCCCTTTCCCACAGCTTTCACACGGAATTTAAGCAAACGGATTTTCCGTCGGATATTTTACTCCCTTCGGCTGGTTATATCCGATTTCCTCTACCGGAACGCCGATATATTTAAAGATTTCGTACAATGCTTTTCCAAAGTGGCCAAACGCTACCGCGCCGTGGTGGGGGTAATTGCCCTCAATCAACACATGGCGGTAGAAGCGTCCCATTTCGGGAATCGCAAAAATACCGATACCGCCGAAAGATTTCGTTGCAACGGGAAGCACCTCGCCCTGTGCGATGTAGCCGCGCAGTTTGCAGTCTGCCGTGGACTGTAAACGGTAGAACGTAATGTCCCCAGGAATGATATCGCCTTCCAGCGTTCCCTGCGTCACTTCTTCCGGCAGGTTCCTTGCCATAATCATCTGGTACTTCATGGAACATGCAGCCAGCTTCTTGGAGCAGGTATTTCCGCAGTGGAAGCCCATAAACGTATCATGATGCGTATAATCAAATTTGCCCTTAATGCTTTCCTCGTACATATCTGCCGGAACGGAGTTGTTAATATCAAGAAGCGTTACCGCATCCTGGCTTACACAGGTGCCGATAAACTCGCTGAGCGCACCGTAAATATCCACTTCACAGGATACCGGGATACCCCTTCCGGTCAGACGGCTGTTCACATAGCAGGGAACAAAACCGAACTGCGTTTGGAATGCCGGCCAGCATTTTCCGGCGATGGCAACATATTTCCGGTACCCTTTATGCTCGTCAATCCAATCCAAAAGGGTCAGCTCATACTGTGCCAGCTTCGGTAAAATTTCCGGTTTCATATTGCCCGCGCCAAGCTCGGACTCCATATCTTTTATCACATCGGCGATGCGGGGATCATTATCATGTTTATGGAACGCTTCAAACAAATCCAGCTCGGAATTCTCCTCGATTTCCACGCCCAGGTTATAAAGCTGCTTAATCGGCGCATTACATGCCAGGAAGTTTAACGGTCTGGGTCCGAAGGATATGATCTTCAAATCGGAAAGTCCCACGATACCCCTCGCAATGGGAAGGAACTCATGGATCATATCCGCACATTCCTCTGCCGTTCCCACCGGATACTCCGGAATGTAAGCCTTAATGTTGCGCAGTTTTAAGTTATAACTTGCATTTAACATACCGCAGTATGCATCGCCCCTGCCTCCGATGAGGTTATCGCCGCTTTCCTCCGCCGCAGCCACAAACATTGCCGGCCCGTCAAAATGCTTTGCCAAAAGCGTCTCGGAAATCTCCGGTCCGAAGTTGCCAAGGTATACTACGATAGCATTACACCCTGCCTTTTTCACGTCCTCCAGCGCCTGAACCATATGAATCTCACTTTCCACGATGCAGACCGGGCACTCATAGATATCGTCTTTTCCGTATTTGTCCTCATACGCTTTTACCAGCGCTTTCCTCCTGTCCACGGACAGACTTTCCGGGAAACAGTCACGGCTTACCGCCACGATACCTACTTTTACTTTGGGTAAATTCTCAAACATACTCTTATCCTCCTATTTTTTTATGGTAGTTTACCATTGGTAAACTACCATGATTTTCCGAAACGGGGAGCTTCCTATACGCTAATATTCTCTCCCTTTATGCCGTTGTACGCCCCGGCAATCCCTGCTTCTTCATGGGCAATCAGCCACTTGTTCTTCGCCGCCAACAGCTTATCTTCCGGCTGCGTCCCCTTACCCTCCGTTAAGTCCCCATTGGTTCCTTTCGGAAGAATCACCGCGTTGCGGAAGGGCTTGCCGTCCACGCTGCACGGCGCATAATGCAGGGTGGTCGCATACATCTCGTACACGGTGCCCTTTGGCAGCAAAAATGCCTCTATCCTGGAAGAATCATAGGAATATTCCCCTTCTTCCGATACTTCCACGTCCTGCTGCCTGCCCAACAGAAGAATCAGGTCGGATGCCGCCACACCGAACTCCGAACTGCGGTGGTATTCTACCGCATCCAGTTTGCGGTTTGTCCCGTTACAATAACCGACCTGCATCTCCAGCTCTCCGAAAAAACTGTTCCGCATATCTTTTGCCACGGACAGCTTTTCCAGTTCCGCAATGGAAGGGTAATATACCACCGCGTCCTCCGGCGCATCCGTTTTCTGCATGGCTTCCACCAGTTCCGATGCATCGAAGTCCGGGAAGATACGACCGTATGTTTTGAAAGAATCCTCTTTCACTGACTGAATCTTCACTTTTTTACGCCTCCTGTCTTTTTTGGGGTATTCCGCTTTTTGGCTCCCTAACCCGTATGATTCTATTATAGGCGTATTTTTTGCTCTTTTCTACCAAAAACTTATCTTATGTATAGCACTTTCTTGTCATTTCTTTATCCGATATTTCATAGTCATTTTCCACCCTATTGTTCCCGTAAATATTCAGCACGGGGCTGTGCAAAAAAAGGGAATGTTTTTTTCCATTCCCTTTTCCCGCACTATTCGTAAAACAGCAAACCTTAAGTAAGATAAGGTTCCAAACAATAACTGATTTCTCCCATAATTTCCTCTTGTATCATCCTTCTTTCTTCCATATAATCTTCTTCCGTCTCATAATCCTCCACATGTAAATCAATCAGATCCTCAAAATTTCCTGAAACCATTGCTGCTGTCTCGTGCAAATCTTTTTCGAATTTCTCCTTATACTTTCCCAATGATTGGACTTTTTTTCCATAGTCTTCCGATACAAAATCATACCACCCGCTGCCAAAACCTGCTTCTTCCATTTGGATGGCACTATGCTCCGCATTAACCAACTCATACAATTCATCCATTGTAAATATTTTCAATCCAATCATATCATCACCTTAACCTAAAACAGATAACCTGTTTTTTATATATTCTATTTCAGATTCTGTCTTCCAACTTACATCAATCATCACATTATTATATTCGGAACGTTTTATTTGGTTTTTTACCTTCCAAATACACAAATGGAATTTTTCATTTTTACAGTAATCACATTGCTCCATCTGACCACTTCTGCATCTGCCATTCAACTTCCCAATTTCCTCATAAACAGCTTTCACAAATGCATACAGCAAATATTTCCCCTTTACCACACAACGGATATCATCACGTTTAATCCCCATGTACTCTGCAAACCGGTTTAATTCCTGCTCTTTATCAAGCACCATATCCATAAGGGAATTTCCATCCTTCACTTGGTATAACGTTTCCGGTTTCGTATCCTCCGCAAATAATTTTTCCCGTAAAGGTTCCATCCTTTCATTTAGTATTTCCAAACCGACGAGATACATACCATCCATTACTGGTTTTGCGGCATTCCATATATCCGCTATGATTTCTTCCCCAATGTCCTGCATTCCTACCCTTGTTGTATACGCAATTAGATTTCTTACTGCATTTTCCGTAATAAAATGACTTTCATAAGAATAATATTTCAATTTAAATAAACACTCTAATCCTAAATCTTCCTCCGTGTACTCCCTGTAATCGCCATCTATAATTCCCAAAAAATATTTTTTACACACCGGGTTTCTTTGAATATCACCTTGCACATGTTCCACGATTTCGATAACTCCCTCACATCCCGGTGTGTAATAGTATCCGTCCGTTTTTTTTACAAGCTCACTTGGGATTACCTGAACCCGCTTTCCCTCCGCTTCTGCAATACGAAGATAAAACGGTCTGTCATCCGCACCTTCCACTACAATAAGAGGAATCTTCTGCATCATTGCCTTTACCAAAAGTTGATGTAAATTATACTTCATTAAACTTTCTGACATGCTATTCCTCCCGCTGCAATTCCCGCATGCATTCCACATGTTCGTCCACAATTGCCGGACTATGCGCCGCCAATAAAATCTGCGTCTCCGGTGCATTTTCCATAAGTAAGTCGATTAGTTCCGACTGCCAGTTAATATTCAAAGAAAGTTCCGGCTCATCGATTAATACAAGAACCCTATCCGTACTATCAATAAAAATACATGTCAATAATGTTAAAAACTGTTTCTCTCCGCTGGAAAGATTATTCACATCATGATAACCATTTTCCATACTAACCTTTATGAGAATTTCATTTTCGTGAACTTCCATTTTCTTGTGGTACCCAATTCTTTCATTAAACATTTTCTGTAATTTTGTAACAGATAGCAGGATATTTTTATACGGCAATATATTACGGATTATATTTTCCAACAGCAATTGACTATTTCTATTTCTTTTGCATTTTTCAATAATATCTTCCAAGTTCGAATCCTTCAAAAAAGAAAGAATATCACTTTCCTCTATCTGAACAAGTTTAAGTACCTCTGAAATAAGCTCATAATTGAACTCTAAATTCTTTTGGATGAAATCTAATCCCGTATTTTCCGTTTTTCCCTCCGCCTCATCTCCCATGACCTGGGATAATGTAGACATCAATGCCTTTTGGATGCCCTCATTGGCAATTCTTTTTGCTTTTCTGTATCTTCCGATAATCAAATTTTCAACACTTTCAATATTGGCATCACTTCCGGATAAATAAAGATGCTCCCTGTCAAAAAGATTTCTATCACTTAACTGCCTATTGAAACGCATTTTATTATTAAATCCAATATAAGCGGATAATGATTCTGCCAATCCCCTTACAGCGCTTGTTCCCATATCGGCAATCATTTTCTGTCCAAGTGAATTTCTGCGGAGAAAATCATAAATTACGGAAGATGATGCCGATACCGCCGAAAAACTATAACTTCTTTCAACCCCTAAAAACAAAACCGGAATTTTATGTAACCCATACTTTTCCAGTTGCCGCCAGTCATACAGCGCACCGGCTATATCAGTCCGATTATATGCTTTTTTTATAATCAAGCATTCGATGTCCTCCTTTTCCTTCTGACACCAAATTTTGATACTTTTCACTTTATTATTTGCCAATATCGTCTCATCTTCCGAAAATACCCCGTATAGGATTTGCAAAAACGAAGTTTTTCCACATCCATTTTGTCCAAAGACAACGGTTGTATTAGAATCAGAAAATTCATACAAAATATGTTCTTTTTCCGATTTAAATCCAAAAATTTCTATTTTATGTAACCGAAACATATATTTCCCCCTTTCTTCCATTATCCACGACTATATTATAAATATGCCACAATTCATTTGCAAGGCTATTTTTCCGGTTGTTGTGCCCAAAAAACATCAGCTATCCGTACGTTCTTCCTTGCCATGCTCAGTTGAACAACCCAAAAGATACCGTTTCCGGTACTTCAGCCGCACATACCGCATCACCTGCCGGTAATAAACCGGATTCCCCGCACCGCCAAGCACGCCTGCCACTGGGATTCCCTGGATGAATTTCAACACCAGCATATCCATGGCAAATGCCCGTGCCGTCCTGTCCGCCTGTATTTCCAAGGCATCCCCTTCCGGCACGGGTATACCGTTTTGCAGCCATCCGTCCACGGTTTGATTATTTTCTTCCCATTCTTCCCCTTTGGACAATGCCGTCTCCATCATTTTCAGTATGAAAAGCCTTTCTTCCTCCGTATCATAGGAAAAGCCGTAATGGAGCGCCGTTTCGTAAATTCCCTTCAAGAGCATACCCGTGAATACCACGATATCCGGCAGTCCGATTCCGAATATGCCAAGCCCGATTCCTTCCGCCGCCGTAAGCGCCAAATTCCTCCGTCCGGCTTCCCTCGCCCCGCTTTCCATACCTCGCAGCTCTTTTCTCCCGCCTTTTACCTGTACCGCATAATCCCGCACCATATAATCTTCCCTGATGGCATCTTTGCGGAAACCCTTTTCTATCATGTCCGTTCCCTTCCCAAAGACAACGGTAAATGCCTTACAGAACGCTTTCTCCAAATGCCCGGCTGCCTTCGGCGGGATTTTCGCCGCAATCATGGCAAGCGGACGGCTGCCTTCCCGTGCAGACGCTTTCCTTAACCGTTCCTCCTGTTTTCCAACCGCCGCCAGTTCTTTCCGAATGGCATTTTTCATACGTTTTTCCTTTTTCCCTGTTTCGTTTCCGTAATCCGCCTTCCCCATATTCACCGTTTTCTGATCTCCTTCCGGTATTTATCCGGCGTGATGCCAAACCGCGCCGCAAATGCCTTGGTGAAACTGCGTCCGTCAGGAAAACCGCAGCTCTCCGCAATCTTATTGATGGACTGTCCCGTATTCACCAACTCCTTATAAGCATATTCCACCCTTACGTTTAATACGTATGTTTTGTAATTTACGTTGGCATATTTTTTGAAAATCCGCGACAGGTACGTGGGGGAAAAACCGAAAATACCCGCCACCGTTTCCAGCGTCACGTCTTCCCTGTAATGCTCCTGTATATAGGACGTAATCCGGTACAGTTTCTTCATCTGCCGGTTTTTCTTCACCTGTTCCCCGTCCACATCCTTTGCCTGGTACTTTGTCACGAGGAAATGCAGCAGCCGGTAATAATCGCTGAGCACCTCCAGCTCGCAGCCGTACCGCTTCTCCGCATAGGCGGTATACATCTGCCGCACCAGCCGCACAAACTGGGCATCCTGCTCTTTATACCCTTCGGAAGTATGGGCAAACAGCATGTATTCCCCTTCTTTAAACCGCTCAAATTCCTCCGGCGGTATCTGCACCACAATGGTGAAGTTCTCCTTCGGCACATCAATGGAATGGACTTCGTTGGAATTCACGATAATAAAACGTCCCTTGGACAGACCGAAATAAGAAGCATTGATGTAAAAATCAATTTCCCCTTCAAAAACAACAAAGATTTCCACCGTATCATGCCAGTGCTTCGTCACACGGTAATTGCCGTTCTTTCCCTCAAACACAAACATCTTAAAGGGAAGGTCATCGTTGGGAATAACCAGCTCGCGTTTTAAATCCATCTGTGCCCTCCATTATATTTCGTCCGTCTCCGTATCCGGACTATCGGGAAAATCCTCCCCGTCCGCTTCTTCCTCCACCGGACGCCACGCCTTCCCGAACTTCACGTCTTTAAACAAAGCTGCCAGTCCGGTAATCTGCTTTAACCGCAGGATTTCATCCCTATCCATTCCCAAATGCTTGGAAATCCATGCATCGGAACGCCCGATTTCATGCAATTCTTTTACGATATTGCTCATCAGGTCCACGTTATGGCTGCCCCTCGCCCGGTTATGCCGGATGGTACTCGCCATCCGCTGGTCAATGGGTTTATCGATGACGGAAACCGGGAGCATCCCGCCCTCCCGCTCGAAAATATCCTCATGCTCCAACATAATCCGATAGCGGTGGAACCCGTCCACAATGATATATTCGTCGTCCTCCTTTACATAATAACATACAATGGGCATGGTATAACCGTCCAGTTTAATGCTTTGGTAAAGCAGCTTCATTTCCGGCGGCGCCACCGCATTGGGATTATAATTATTTGGTTTGATTTTTGCGACAGGTACCGCAATCACGTCATAAACCGGACTCTTATGCTTCATTGCCAATTTCCTCCAATCCTTTGTATTTCTGTTTAATCATATCAATATTCCTCTGCTGCTGCCGGTTCAGCCCAAATCCCATAAACCGGCAGACATGATCGTTTTTTAAGATACAGTAACACATCCGTTTCCAGCTCGGCACATCCTTGGTGGACTTGATATCGTCCGTATTGTCGGGAATTTTCTCCAGGAATATGACACGGGATTTCTTGTTTAAGGTATAATTGGACACGCCGTTGCGTTTAATGCGGTAACCGTGTTCCTCCAGCTCCCGTATTGTCTCCTCCTCCAGTCCCCCTCCTTTTTCATGCCAGAATTTAATGGATGCATTGAATTTCTTTACGTAATTGTTTTTCAGCCGGATGGGAAGTGTATCCAGCAGAAACCGGGTATAGGACTCCCACGTATGCCCCTCCGGCAGCGATATGTTCCGGTACCCCATCGCCTTTGTCCTTCCGTAAATACAGGCAAAATTGGCCCCCTGTACCCTTCCCACCAGCCTTGCCCATATTTCCGGGTCCAGTACGCGGTAAAGGTTCAGGCTGTCCTTGGAATAATCATTGAACGGGGATGCCACGCGCATTTGGGACACTTTTAACCCTGCCATGTGATACAAGTCGTACAGGCGGTTATAGTCATACTCAAAAACATAATTGGCATGCCATACATCTTCCTGCCGCCAGTCGTATAAGGGGGAGGCACACCACACGTTCTTAAACTGTTTGCTGATCCAGCATTCGTCCTTATAGCCGTATTTTTTATTCAAAAATCCGCTGTAACGCTGCAACGATTCCTCCGCCCGCATCCCCAGCAGGCATACCGTCTTCCTGTTGCCGTGGGTAATCCGGTACCAGCGCCCAAACTGCTTCGCCAAATCCTCCTGGTGCATCCGGTAACGGTAGGTTGTGATGGGATTGTTGTCCAAATGGATTACATACTCATGATTCGGCAGGTTCCGCACCCACGCCTCCTTCTTCCTGTCGTCCCACGGATACCAAAACATCTCATAACTGCTAAGCGCCGTCCGCGTCGCCATGGGCAGGCATACCCAGTACAGCTCCGCCTTCCCTTCCAGCCGGTTAAACGTACGCTCGATATATTCCGTGGTTACGGTGTACTGCGCTTCAAAATCCTGATGGAAAATGCCGACTTTCTTTTCGGGATAATATTTCTGTTGGAAATCCAGCGTCAGGTTTACCAAAAGCCCGCTGTCCTTTCCGCCTGAAAAAGACAGGTAGATATTGTCAAATTCCTGAAAAATAAGATGCATCCGTTCCTGAAATGCCTCGTAGACGTCTTTCGCCCCATATTCACGTTTCATGTCAGTCGTCCTCCCCGGTGTTGTCAATGGCATAATAAATATAAAGAAAATAAAAACATGAAATAAAATTACCATAATTTTCCATTTTTTTCAACAAAGTGTATTTTTTTGACAAAGAAGAAAGTAACAGTTCAGCCTTCCGGTCAGACTAACGGGTATTGCACCGGCTAAAATATA
>CAJUMD010000011.1 GCA_910587275.1 uncultured Kineothrix sp. | reverse complement strand
ATAGATAATCCCAAATTATCATTTGAAGTAATAAATAACCTTATATTTCCTGCCAACCCCCGATAATCAGGAATTATCCTTCATTTCTGTTTATTCATAAATCTAACGGATAACTTTGAATTATCTTTCATTTTGTTCCTCAGAAAATTATACCACACATATATCCAAAAAGAACTTTTTTCTACATTATTTTACACAACACAACAAAATTTATATTTTTCCTTCCAATTATAAATATATTTTCACAAAAAACCGTACCAATCTTTCACACTCTAACCCCTTCATCCTTCCCCTACCACCTCCACCTCTACCACACACTCATGCTTCTTCCTCCCCCTATCATAGCTAATCCCCACCAACAGCACTTCCTCCGCGTGTCCCGCCACTTTTTGCAAATAAATTCTTTCCCGTATCTGGGCCAGCACGTTCCTGCATGTATCATCCACTTTTAATTCAAGGACCATGGCCGGTTTTCCCTTTCTTTTAGGCAGAAACAAATAATCACAATACCCTTTTCCGCTCTTGGCTTCCCGTTGCTGCCATCTTATTCACATCCTTCTCCCCCCGCCAGTTTCTCCCCAAACCGCACCTCACAATCCTTCCTGTAAAAAGCAATCCCAAGGCAGTCCACCTTCCGGTATCCTTCCTCACGCAGTTCTTCCCTGTATTTTTTCCCGTAAATCTGCAATAACGCCTTTTGGGCATCCGTCTCCAGGTCGTCTATGTGCTCGGAAACCTTCACTTCCGCCACAAAAGCCCTCCCCCGCAGCGACGGGCTTTTCACCACAATATCGGAACGCCCGTTCCCGGATTCACGGTTGGATTTCACCAAATATTCCTCACTTTGGCTTAAGATTCCGGTCAGGAAACCATGGTAAAAGTTCTCTGCGCTGTCATAAAAGCTAATCGTACGGAAAAGCTGTCCCGACAAAATCTCCCCCACCTTTTCCCCGTTTCCCGACTCCATCGCTCCGTATAAATCACGGAAATCCTGTTTCCCTATGTTTTCCCGGAACAGTTTCATGATGGTATTCTCATAAATAGTCACCACTTCCACATTGGGAATACGGACTCTCAGGAAAATATACCTTTCCTTAAAATATTCCTCCACCTTCGTCAGGTACCCGGTAAAATAAAGGAAATTCCATAAATTTTCACCACTGTCATGCATATCCCCGTAAGTGACTTCCTCATGGACCTGGATATCCAGCATTCCCCCGCCAAGAAGATCCTCAATCTGCCCTTTCGTCTCACGGTCCGCCCTTGCAATCAAATCCTTAATGATGTCATTGGAGCTGGTATTAATCCAGTGCGGACGCGGAAAAGCATTTATATCGGCACTCAAATCAAACAGAAACTTAATGACACTCCAGGGATTATATACCCCTGTATTTCCAAAAACATACCCGTCATACCATTCCTTCATGACTGGGAAACGGCTTTCCACCCCGTAATATTCCATCATCCGCAATACTTCCGGCTCCGTAAAGCCAAAATGTTCACTGTACTTCGTATCAAGCATGGAAATGATGTTCAAATGGTTCAGTCCCGTAAATATACTTTCTTTTGAAATCCGCAGACATCCGGTAATCACGGCAAACTGCAGATAGTCGTTCGTTTTCAGGGCGGCTTCAAATAAAGAACGGATAAAATCCACCATCTTTTCATAAAATCCCCGGAAATAGGAATTTTCCAAAGGGACATCGTATTCATCAATCAGTATCACCGTATTCCTGCCCGTTACCTGGTATATGCACCTGCAAAACACTTGCAGGGAAGCCCCCATTTCCTTCCTGTCCGCCAGTCCGTCCGCAATCCTGGCATACTGCTCATATTCCTTTTGGGCAAGCCGCTCTTTCCCCTGCTCCACCATATGCCTGTGCCTGTTAAATTCCGCCTCAATACCGCTCTTAAGCATATAATAAGCCGTTTCAAAATCCCCCTGCTTCGCCGATTTCAGCGTCAGGTTCATGACCGGATACTTTCCCATCTGACCGGTATAATCTTCCCCGGCATCCATGATTCCCAGTCCGTTAAAAAGTTCCCGGTTCCGCGCATTCTTCCCGGCATCCCCCGTATCTTCAAAAAAATACCGCAGCATGCTTAAATTCAACGTCTTCCCGAAACGTCTCGGGCGGAGAAACAGATTTACCTCGCCTTTCAAATCTAGCAGTTCCTTGATAAACATGGTTTTGTCCACATAATAATAGCCTTCCTTAACCATCTTTTCAAAATTATCCACACCAACCGGCAACGGTTTTTTCATCCATTACACCCCCCATTCTTCCCTGTCATCCTCTCCCCAAACCGCACCTCACAATCCTTCCTGTAAAAAGCAATCCCAAGGCAGTCCACCTTCCGGTATCCTTCCTCACGCAGTTCTTCCCTGTATTTTTTCCCGTAAATCTGCAATAACGCCTTTTGGGCATCCGTCTCCAGGTCGTCTATGTGCTCGGAAACCTTCACTTCCGCCACAAAAGCCCTCCCCCGCAGCGACGGGCTTTTCACCACAATATCGGAACGCCCGTTCCCGGATTCACGGTTGGATTTCACCAAATATTCCTCACTTTGGCTTAAGATTCCGGTCAGGAAACCATGGTAAAAGTTCTCTGCGCTGTCATAAAAGCTAATCGTACGGAAAAGCTGTCCCGACAAAATCTCCCCCACCTTTTCCCCGTTTCCCGACTCCATCGCTCCGTATAAATCACGGAAATCCTGTTTCCCTATGTTTTCCCGGAACAGTTTCATGATGGTATTCTCATAAATAGTCACCACTTCCACATTGGGAATACGGACTCTCAGGAAAATATACCTTTCCTTAAAATATTCCTCCACCTTCGTCAGGTACCCGGTAAAATAAAGGAAATTCCATAAATTTTCACCACTGTCATGCATATCCCCGTAAGTGACTTCCTCATGGACCTGGATATCCAGCATTCCCCCGCCAAGAAGATCCTCAATCTGCCCTTTCGTCTCACGGTCCGCCCTTGCAATCAAATCCTTAATGATGTCATTGGAGCTGGTATTAATCCAGTGCGGACGCGGAAAAGCATTTATATCGGCACTCAAATCAAACAGAAACTTAATGACACTCCAGGGATTATATACCCCTGTATTTCCAAAAACATACCCGTCATACCATTCCTTCATGACTGGGAAACGGCTTTCCACCCCGTAATATTCCATCATCCGCAATACTTCCGGCTCCGTAAAGCCAAAATGTTCACTGTACTTCGTATCAAGCATGGAAATGATGTTCAAATGGTTCAGTCCCGTAAATATACTTTCTTTTGAAATCCGCAGACATCCGGTAATCACGGCAAACTGCAGATAGTCGTTCGTTTTCAGGGCGGCTTCAAATAAAGAACGGATAAAATCCACCATCTTTTCATAAAATCCCCGGAAATAGGAATTTTCCAAAGGGACATCGTATTCATCAATCAGTATCACCGTATTCCTGCCCGTTACCTGGTATATGCACCTGCAAAACACTTGCAGGGAAGCCCCCATTTCCTTCCTGTCCGCCAGTCCGTCCGCAATCCTGGCATACTGCTCATATTCCTTTTGGGCAAGCCGCTCTTTCCCCTGCTCCACCATATGCCTGTGCCTGTTAAATTCCGCCTCAATACCGCTCTTAAGCATATAATAAGCCGTTTCAAAATCCCCCTGCTTCGCCGATTTCAGCGTCAGGTTCATGACCGGATACTTTCCCATCTGACCGGTATAATCTTCCCCGGCATCCATGATTCCCAGTCCGTTAAAAAGTTCCCGGTTCCGCGCATTCTTCCCGGCATCCCCCGTATCTTCAAAAAAATACCGCAGCATGCTTAAATTCAACGTCTTCCCGAAGCGCCTCGGACGGAGGAATAAGTTTACCTTTCCTTTTAAGTCCAACAATTCTTTGATAAACATGGTTTTATCCACGTAGTAATATCCCGACTGTATCAAATCCTCAAAATTTTCCACGCCAACCGGCAACGGTTTTTTCATTCCTCACACCTCCCTTAAATCCTTACACCCCTCTCGAAGTCCGCTTATCCCCATGCAAAATCCGGTTCTTATCCGCCCCGTTCAACTGTACCAGCTTTCCGCTCCTGTCATAATAAGTGAGCAAATCCGAATTTTTCACATAACGCCGCATCAGCTCCTCATTTTCCAAATACTGTTTCGCCTGTGCTTTCCGGTCTTCCGGTTTCGGGATTTGGAATTCCATGGACGGAGGGTGCTCCACCACGCCTTCCGCTTCCACGGCAGAAAGGACGTTTTCCCCGTCGATTGCCTGCGACCTGTCCGTGACATCAATGATATTCTCCCCGTCTTCCGTTCCGGACAATGCATCTTCCGCCCCGGGCAATGCGTCTTGCGCATGTTCTTCCGAAACCGCACTGTCCGAATTCCAAAAATCCAAAAGGGCTTTTTTTATGCTGCTGATAAACCCCGAAAAAGCCTTTACCAGTTCCCCGATAAATCCCCTGGCACGTTCCGCGGCCGCACCAAAGTCTATATATTCCTCCGTCTGCGCCGTGCCGGTCTTGCCGTTTCCGGCTCCGCCGTACCTGGTCTGCGTCTGGCTGGAAAATTCCGCGATGACACCGTCCGTTTCCACTTTGGTCTTTCCGTCCTCTTTTTTGCCGGATTCTTCTTCCTGACCGTAATTCAGGGAAAATTTCTCCCCGTTCTCCCCGTTCGTGCCGACTTTTACATTTATCCGGTTGTATTCCTGATACCCCCGGTTATTTACCGGATCCACCATAACTGCCACCCGCCTTTCTTTCCAACCAAAACCACATCCCTAACCCTTCCGGTATTCCCTGTAACATGACAATGCCAAAAGGAAATATCCCGTATAAAATGGGACAAACCCGTAAATCATATACCGCGACAGGCACATAATCGTCAGGGATACTGCCGATACGTTTGCCGCCACCGCGAGCAGGGCAACCAGCATAAGCGGTACTGCCGGGTTCGTCCGGTCCTTCCGGTACACCAGCCACATCATCAAAAACGCCGACAAATACAGGAAAGCAGCTGCCCAGTTTAACACCGGATGTACCACCGCGATACTGCGCACCAGACCGTAACGGGCAATCAACAGGTAATTGCCGAACCACCTCGCAAAACATGCCGGAAGAATCCCTTTGATGATCTTTCCCGCCGTCTCGTCCGCCATTAAATTCTGTATGATGTAGTCGCTCGTTACCTCCTTATCATAAGTCCGGTAAAACACATCCTCAATCATCTCATACTTGACCGTATCATGCCATTCCTCGATATGCTCCGCTTTCTCTTTCCAGGAATCCCCCGCATATTTGTAATTTGCCTGCCGTTCTTCGGTCAGGTCATACATGCGGTAGAAGAAATCCCTCGCCTCCGCGTCCCCAATCCGTTCCCCGTCCTCACGGTCCGCCGCATAGAGGATATTCGTCAGCGTATTCACGGTCCCATATGTGTTATTGATAAAATGCCCGTTAAAAACCAAATTATAGCTTTTCACCGCCAATGTGCGCAGGCAGAACACGCAAACCACCGCCATGACTGCCATGGCCAGCCAACATACCTTCTCCTTTTTGAATCCAATTCCGCTTCCGTTTCCGCCCCCTGCTCCAATCCCCGCCGTTTTCCGGCAGTCTGCCTGCACGCTTTCTCCCCCGACTTCCAAAACCGCTCCTCTTGCAAATAAAATCCTTGCGCCTGCTATCACCAGCCACATTAACACCGTCAGCATCATCTGGCTTCTTGTCAGGGACAGAAGGAGTGACAGCCCAAGGCTGACCCAAACCGCCTTCCGTACCACTTTCCTGTCCGTTTCCACTACTATCTTAAAACATTCCATCATAAAAAGCGTGAAAAAGGGCAGGCAGAGTGCTTCACTCATTACCGAATTGCTCATAAACAGATGCAGGGAAGAAAAGAACATCGTTGTGACATGGGGGGCGAATCCCAAAAGAAGGACGGCGGTTTTCCCCAAAAAAGATAGTTTAAACCGCCTGCCCGCATATTCCGCATACGCCCATACGCTGAACGCGGCAATCAGGTTCTGCAGGATTCCCATCGCCGTCAGCCAATTCTCCTCCCCCGGAAACAGCGTCCGGAGCAGGGCAAGAAACAGGGGGTACAATGGCTCCCTGTGGATATGCATTTTGATATACTGGTCCGAATCGTTATACACCCCCGGCCCGAACACAAGGAACATGCCGAGGAACACCGCATAAACCGGCAGGAAAGACACCGCCCGTTTCTTCCGCTCTGTCATTACAGCCTCCAATACAAATAGCCTTCCTGATAGTCTTCCTTCTTTAACAGCCCTTTGATGTCCATCAGTACTTTTACCTGATGTTTCGGATGGAAAAACCCGCCGATGGTTTCCCGGGACAGCTCCAGAAATGCGGTATGTGCCACAGCCACAATAACTGCATCCATGTCCTTTACATCCTCCAGTTTACCGAATGTAATCCCGTAAAGCCGCTCTGCTTCCCCCGCATCCGCCGCAGGGTCCACTACCATCGGCGTAATGCCGTATTCCCCAAGCTCTCTGTAAATATCGATTACTTTCGTGTTCCGCGTGTCCGGGCAGTTTTCCTTAAACGTAAACCCTAAGATCGCCACCTTTGCCCCTTTCACCGGAATATCCGTCTTAATCAGGTTTTTCACCACATTTTCCGCCACATACCTGCCCATGTCGTCATTGATGCGGCGTCCTGCCAGAATAATACGGGAATGATAGCCCAACGCATCCGCCTTATAGGTCAGGTAATAAGGGTCCACACCGATACAGTGACCGCCAACCAAACCGGGAGCAAATTTTAAGAAGTTCCATTTCGTTCCCGCCGCTTCCAGGACCGCCTTCGTATCTATGCCCATTTTATGGAAAATGATGGACAATTCATTCATAAACGCAATATTAATATCCCTTTGGCTGTTCTCGATGACTTTCGCCGCTTCCGCCACCTTAATGGATTCCGCACGGTATACCCCTGCCTCCACTACCAGCTCATATACCTTTGCCACCGTGTCCAGCGTTTCGGCATCCATACCGGATACGATTTTCGTGATGGTTTCCAAACGGTGTACTTTATCGCCGGGATTAATCCGCTCCGGGGAATACCCGATTTTAAAATCCACGCCGCACGTTAACCCGGATTCCTTTTCCAAAATGGGAACGCAGATTTCCTCCGTCACACCCGGATATACCGTGGATTCAAATACTACGACGGAACCTTTGGTCAAGTTCCGTCCAAGCAGACGGCTGGCGCCTTCCACCGGGCTTAAATCGGGCGTATGGTCGTCGTTGACCGGCGTGGGAACCGCCACGATATGGAACTTTGCTTCCTTTAACTTCGATGCGTCCGCCGTAAATTCCACCGTGGTATTCCGGATTACCTCCGGTCCCACTTCGTTTGTGGGATCTACTCCCGATTGGTACAACCCGATTTTCTGTTCGTTCAAATCAAATCCCACGACCTTGATTTTCTTCGCAAAGGCAACGGCAATGGGCATCCCCACATAGCCCAAACCTACCAAAGACAGTTTTTCTTCCCCGCTTACCAACTTCTCATACAATCCCATCTAGCTGTTCCTCCTTTAACGCATTCTTTTATCTGCATTCTTTTATCTGCATCCTAATATCAATCATCGTTACACGGTCGCTTCCACAATCGTCTTATCCCCAATATGGATTTCCTTTACTCCAATCTGTTTCTTTTGGTTAAAATTAAAACTGAGCAAAAATCCTTTCTTTAACCGATAATATTCCAAATAATCCGCCAACTGCTTCTCACCCCTTTGGTTATATTCCTTCCCGTGCCATATCTTCATTTCTACCACATACTGCCTTCCCCTGTAATCCACCACCACATCCGTACGCCGCATATCCCTCGTCTGTGCTTCCACATAATAATTCCCTACCCCGTTAATAATCGGTTTCAAATACAGAAGAAACAGACGCCTTCCGTTTTCCTCCAAAAAAGTAACGTCACTGTCTCCGTATACTTCCGTAAAATGCTCCGTAAATTTTCCAAGTACCGATTCCATGTTTAAAAATCCGTCTTCCACAAATTGGTTTTTATCCGCGGCCCCGGCCTGATACGTCACGCTTTCCAGTAATTCTTCCGAAAGGAACAAATTATACAGCCTCGTTTCAAAAATCCGGTTTGCCACACATACTGCCCCGCCGCATTCCTTAATGAAACCCAGCATAGTCCCCATATTGACCGCATGACTGTCCGGATTGTACGGAATACTTTTTCCAAGGAAAAGCATACTGTACAGCATATGGTATAGTTCCCTGTCATCATACAGTTTTTTCACCATATCATCGAACAGCGGATTTTTATCTTTCAACAGGAGTTTTACCGCATCCGACACACTTTCTTTTGTCCATCCCGCTCCTTTTCCCCCGCTTTCCCGCTCCCATTCATCCATCATTTGGCAAAGGCAGGAAACAAGATACGGATATCCTGAAGTATAATCATAAAGCAAATCCGCAATCAGCGGAATGTCCATTCCGGTGTGACGGTCATTTTCGTAGTCCGACAGCATTCCCATGATATCCGGAACGGAAAAACCCAACTCCACTTTAAACTTCGCCGCAATATTCCAAGGACTGTTATAGCGATGTTCTTCCTCCGGCCGGATTTTCAATTTCAGGTTTTTAATGTCATATACCCCTGCCAAAATCACGGAATGGAACGTCGGCGTATCTTCCCTGCTCATATACCCCGCCCTAAGCAGCGCCAAAAAATCCATAAACACTCTGTTATTGGAAGCACTGTCCACTTCGTCGATTACAAGCACCGGTTTCCGGTACGCCGTTGCACATAATCGTTTCATATGCCGGAACATCCCCGATAACGTCATATTCCGGTCCGTTTCCGCTACCGCTTTCCCGAAGGCGGTAACCTCATCCATGGCAAGCCCTTCCACTTTTCTTTCATGGATTACTTCCAAAAAGCGGGTGGCAAATGCAGACACAAAACGATATTCATCCCGGAAATCACCTTCGCTCATTTCCTGGAAACTCATGAAAACAACTGCATATTCATCCTTTAAATACTGCGCCAAAGCCATCAGTGTCGTCGTCTTCCCATACTGTCTCGCCCTGTTTACCACAAGGTAATCCCCATTATCCACCAGCTCTTTTATTTCCCTAAGACGGCTGTCAAGGTTTACCATATAATGTTTTTCCGGATAACAGCGTCCGCTGGTGTTAAACTTCCTACCCTTCATGGTCCCCCGTAACCTTCCTTCCCCTGCCGCATTCACTCCACAATCCGGTCCACTTCCTCCAAATATGCCCGTATGACCTGCTTCCTGTCAAATTCGCGTTCCATCTTCTCTCTGGCCGCTTTTCCCATTCGTGCCCGCTCCGGCCTGGACAGCGCCAAAAACTTCTCCATGGCGCCGATTAAATCATCGGCATCGCCGGGGGTAAAGCCGAAACCGGTCACTCCTTCCTCAAAGGCTTCCCGGCATCCGCTGATGTCCGAGGCAATGACCGGACGTCCCGTTGCCGCCGCTTCGATTAAGGCATTGGACATCCCCTCATGGAAAGAAGCCACCACCACGGCTCCCGCCCTGGTAAGAAACGGGTGTACTTCCGTATGGAAGCCCCACTGGCTGATAATCCCCTTTTCCTCATATTCATTCAAAAGCTCCTGAAAGTCCTCGTCACAGTAACCGAGAATGGCAAATTCCACGTCGTCCCGGTGCAGCCGCACCGCCGCTTCAAGGAATTCCAAAATTCCCCGTTCCTTCATAACCCTGCCCACGAACAGGAATGCCGTCTTCCCCTCTTTCGGATATTCCTCAAATACATGCCGCTCCAAATTAACGCCGGAACCGTTTACCAGCCGTTCCTTCTTTCCCCGGATGCGGAATCCGTCAAAAATCCCCTTGTTTTCCTTGTTTTGGAAAAAAATGCATTCCGCCTTCCGTAACCCCGCCCGGTACATGCAGACAATCATCTTTAAAAACAGTCCCTTCCGGTCGAAAGCCCCTCCCAATCCGGTAATCGTGGACATATAGGGAATCCGCAGCAGCCGGCAGGCAAAGCCCCCGTAAATATTCGGTTTTATCGTATAAGTAATGACTAAATCCGGTTTCACCTGTTTTAACAGCTTCCGGTAGGCGAGAAACAGCTTCCCGTCCTCCCTTGGATTCACCCCCCTGCGGTTAATGGGGGTCGTAATGATCTCGCATCCTTCCTCTTGCAGTTCCTTCACCTTCGTATCATCGGGAAGGCTGATGATAACCCGGTGTTTGTTTAACAGCCCCAACAGCAGTTCGTTGCGGAAATCATACAGCCCGCCGGAGGAGTTGGTTAATATAAGTATTGTACCCATTCTATCTGATTATCTCCGTATCATTCATATCCCTGATGGCTATTTCATTATATTTCATCATGCAGATACCGGCGCGGTAACGGCCGATGGAATCCCGGTTTTCCTCCCCCTTTAAATTGCGGATAACCTGTTGGGGAAAGTTGACGCCGCACTCGTAAGCGTGGGGATACCCGCCGCCAAAACGGGGATTTACCTCCGAAATATAATACGTATCCCCTATTTTAAAGATATCCATATCTATCATACCACAGAACCCGCATTTTTCCACGAATTTTTCAATCATGGCAAAGAGTTTCTCATCCTTAAAGGAAACCGACTTATCCGTTTCCCCCGCCCGCATCTTAATCTTCTCTTTTACGAAAATGGAAGTGCATCTGCCCGTCAGCATATCCACGTACACGTCCGCCCCGTACTCCGTGCCGTCCATGTACTCCTGCACCATCAAATCGTCATACCTTTGAAACAGTACCTCGATTTCCCCGTCGCTGCATACTTTGCTGATATTTATGCTGGCGCTTCCTTTCACCGGTTTCACAAACACCGGATAGGAAATCTCCCCCTTACGCAGCGCTTCGGAAAATTCCTCTTTCCCCACATAACACTTTCCGGTGGGAATCCCCATGCCGCACAGCATTTGGTACATTTTATACTTGTCAAAACAGGTCTCCACCAGCTCACAGGAAGAAATCACCGGTTTGGCGCCCACTTCCA
Organism: uncultured Kineothrix sp.; assembly: GCA_910587275.1. Lineage (GTDB taxonomy): Bacteria > Bacillota > Clostridia > Lachnospirales > Lachnospiraceae > Kineothrix. The sequence goes on along the minus strand of CAJUMD010000011.1, from coordinate 38,058 downwards.
GGAAACGCTCCTTCTCCTTCGCCAAAAGGCTTAATTCCGGGTCGATGAGGGAAAACACGCCGTCCACGTTTTCCTTTCTGCAGATATCCAAAATAAGGTCCAGATATCCCGGTTCGGATATCCTCGGCACCAGGTAAAACCGGTCCGCGTCATATACTGCCGGGGCAAGGTTTGAGCAGTCCGTGGCAATGACTTTCCCTTCGTTTCCAAGCTCCCTCTTAAAATACTGCACAATCTTATTCCTCGTTCCCGCGCTCAATATCAAAATATTCATAGGCATTCCTTATTTCCTCTCTGTCTTCCTGTTTCCATATCCTGTATTTCCAGGCGTGCCTGGATATATCCTTCCGGCAGTCCTTTGCACTTTCACCCGCGCCTTCATTTCAACCTTCCGGTTTCCTCCAGACGCTGCTTACGTATCTGCGCGAAATTCCCCTCCACTGCATGGGTATCCTCCGCCACTTCCCCGCTGTGTCCAAGCACCGTTTTCACCGTCAGCCAAAGGACTTTCATGTCCATGGCAAACGACAGGTTCTTCACATACTCCACGTCTTTTTCCAGCCGCCTGTCCCAATCGATGAAATTCCTTCCGCTGACCTGCGCTAACCCCGTTAATCCCGGCCGCACCGTATGCCGCAGCTTTTCTTCCTCCGTATAATACGGCAGATAAGACACCAAAAGCGGTCTTGGTCCGATCAGGCTCATATCCCCTTTTAAAATATTTAAAAGCTCCGGCAGCTCGTCCAGGCTCGCCGCACGCAGCAGGCGTCCGAATTTGGTCAGCCTCTCGCTGTCCGGCAGCAAGTTCCCCTGCGCGTCCTTTTTGTCCGTCATCGTCCGGAACTTGCACAGCGTAAAAATCCGCCCGTCCAGCCCCGGCCGCTCCTGCCGGAACAGCACCGGAGTTCCCAGCTTGCACCGCACCAGTACCGCCAACACCAAAAGCACCGGACTTAACACCAAAAGCGCCGCCAATGCCGTCAAAAAATCCAACCCCCGCTTCACGAACCTCCGGTACATCCTCATCCCTCCCCGGCCATTTACTTACCGAACAACCGTTTTACAATTCCGATAATCTTATCCATATCCTCCGCCGTATTCTTAATGTCGCTGGGCAGGCAAAGTCCGCTGTTAAACACATCTTCCGCAAGACTTCCCTTTTCCCTGACGGAATAAAAACCGCACTCCGCAAATACCGGCTGCAGGTGCATCGGCTTCCAAATCGGGCGGCTCTCGATATTCTCCTTTTCCAGCGCATCCATTACCATATCCGGCGTCACGCCGCAGCCCTGCGCAATCCGCATACCGGAAAGCCAGCAGTTCGCGTCCCCGTCCGGGTTTAACGGATTCATGGTAATCTCAGGGATATCCGCAAAGCCTTCCCGGTACTGCGCATAGATTTCCTTCTTGCGTCTCTTATGTTCCTCCAAATACAGAAGCTGACCCCTGCCGATACCGGCAACGATATTGCTCATCCGGTAATTATAGCCAATTTGGGAATGCTGGTAATGCCTTGCAGGGTCGCGGGCCTGTGTCGCAAGGAAACGGGATTTTTGAATCAGTTCTTCATCCTCCGATACCAACATTCCTCCGCCGGAAGTGGTTATGATCTTATTACCGTTAAAGGAATAAATTCCCATTTTGCCAATGGTTCCGGTATGCTTCCCTTTATAGGTACTGCCCACGGATTCCGCCGCGTCCTCAATCAGCACCGTCCCATGCCTGTCACAAATTGCCTTAATTTCATCCAGTTTCGCAGGAGTACCATAAAGGTGTACCAAAATCACTGCCTTTGGCTCCGGATATTTTTCATAAGCCCTTTCCAATGCTTCCGGCGACATATTCCATGTGTCCGGCTCCGAATCGATAAACACCGGCGTCGCATTTTCATAAACAATGGGATTGCAACTCGCCGAAAACGTAAGGGTGGGGGCAAACACCACGTCCCCGCGCCCCACGCCGAGCAGGCGCAGCGCAAGATGGATGGCCGCCGTTCCCGCGCTCAATGCGGAAGCATGGGAAATTCCCACGTAACGCGCCATCTCCTTTTCAAATTCATTCACGTTCGGTCCCAAAGGCGCCACCCAATTTGTGTCAAACGCCTCCTGCACAAACTCCTGCTCCTTCCCGTGCATCGTCGGGCTGGACAGGTAAATTCTTTTCTTTTCCCTTCCCTTTTCCATACGGACACCTCCTCCTAGTGCTCTTTCTGCTTCCTTATCGCTCCGTTTCCCTGTTATTCCTACCGTTCCCTCTCATCCGTATAATGGTATGTCGGTACAATTTCCCGGATTAACGGGCGGATATCCCGGCTTTCATTCCTGGACTCCTCTTTGAGCTTCTTAAGCTGCTTAAAGAAATTCATTTCGTCTATTTCAATAGGCTTCCCCACATGAATCAGCTTATTCGCCGTTTCCTTCAGCCCTTCTTCCTCCATCAAAAGCTCCTCATACAGCTTCTCGCCGGGGCGCAGTCCGGTAAACTCAATCCTGATATCCTCACCCACCCGGTACCCTGACAGGCGGATTAGGTTCTGTGCCAAATCCAGGATTTTCACCGGCTCCCCCATATCCAGCACGAAGATTTCCCCGCCCTTGGCATAAGCCCCCGCCTGTAAGACGAGGGAAACGGCTTCCGGGATGGTCATGAAATAGCGAATGATGTCCGGGTGCGTCACCGTCACCGGACCTCCCTCCATAATCTGTTTGCGGAACAAGGGAATCACGCTGCCGTTGCTGCCCAGCACATTCCCGAAGCGCACCGCCACAAATTCCGTATCGTAATGATTGTTGAACGTTTGGATAATCATTTCGCAAATCCGCTTGCTCGCCCCCATGATATTCGTGGGATTGACCGCTTTATCCGTGGATATCAGGACAAATTTCCTTACCCCGTAGAAAGCCGCTGCCTGCGCGGTCTTCCATGTGCCGAACACATTGTTCTTCACCGCTTCGTTGGGGCTGTCCTCCATCAGCGGTACGTGCTTGTGCGCCGCCGCATGGTACACGATATCCGGCCGGTAGGTTTCAAAAATCCAGTTCATCCGGTTCGTATTGCGCACGGAAGCAATGAGCACTACCATATCCAGTTCCGGGTACCTGGTTTTTAATTCCTGCTGGATGTCATACACGTTATTTTCATATATATCGAGAATCACCAGCCGTCTCGGTTTATGACTGGCTATCTGACGGCAAAGCTCGCTTCCGATGGAACCCCCGCCGCCCGTCACCAGCACCGTTTTCCTTTGTACATAACCCAGGATGGAATCCAAATCCACGCTGATGGGGTCCCTGCCCAGCAGGTCTTCCACTTCCACGTCCCGCAGTTTACTTACATTCACTTCCCCATTCACCAACTGGTACATGCCAGGCAGGGAACGGAGCTTGCAGTTTGTCTCTTTACAGATTTCCAGTATGCTGCGCATTTCCGAGCGGGAAATAGCCGGCATCGCCACGATAATCTCATCGATGTCGTAGATATCCGCCGATTCAATGATCTTATCCCTGCCGCCCGTCACTTTAATTCCCTGAATGTATTTTCCCCATTTCCCCTTATCGTCATCGATGATGCATTTAATGACCATGGTACTGAAATTGCTGTTGACGATTTCCTTGATGATTACGTTTCCGGCTTCCCCCGCGCCAATCACCATGACGGATATCCCGTTTTTCTTATTCTGCTGCTTATGCTTCTGGCTGCGCAGGAACCGGTAGGAAAACCGGCTGGCAAAAATCATGCTGATCAGTACAAACATATACAGAAAATAATAGCTTTTCGGTACCGGCTGTCCCACCGTCTTAAAAAACTGCAGCCCAATGCTGTTCATCAGGGCGGACATCACGCAGGACATCACAAGGTTCTGCAGCTCCGTCTCCCCAGCGAACGCCCAAAGACTGTGGTACATCCGGAAAAAGTAAAAAATACACAACGTAAGAAGGATATTGATTGGAAGGAACCTGTTAACCGGCGACAGAAAGTGTTCCGGTATCATATCCAAATGAAATTCGTAACGGATCAGCACCGCCATATAACTTGCAAATACGATACTGATGATATCGTAGATAATCAGGCATGTCCGGCGGTAGAACAGCTTTACGTTAAAAGGTTTTTTCTCTTTTTTGTTCTGTTTTTCTTTATCCTGCATCATTGAAATCCTCATTCCGATTGACTGCCAGCCACTTGTCTGCCAATCCGGGTACTCACACGCCGCCTTCTTCCCCCATGCCGAACAGCAGCGGCGCCAGCGTCAGCATCAGCACGAATCCCGCCGGATGGCACAAATGGAAAATCCACTCCACCAACCCCGCCATGGCAAATGCCGTCAGCACGGCAACGGGCAGGGCTGCACAGGACACCTGCCGCTTCTTTCTGTAATACAGACAGCCCTGTATAAACGTTACCGCCCCCACCAGTACAAACACGGCTCCGACTGCCAGACCATGGTCATATGCCACCTGTAAATAAATATTGTGCGCATGGACCGCTAACGACCCGTCAGGCAGTATGGCGCCCATGTCGTCATGTCCGGCAAGGTTCAGTTCCTTTAAATAGGCGCGGAAAATGTCCATACGGCCGTTGGCGTATTCCTCGGTCTTTTCATAAACGCTTAAATCTTCTTCCACGGCTTCTTCTTCCTCTGCCTTCTCAAAATTACCCTCCAAAGCGTCTTTCTCCAACTGCGCCGCCGCTTCTTCCTCCGCCGCACGTTCTTCCTCCGTCTTCGTGCCGATGATATTCAGCTTCTTATCGCCGCTTCCCACCGTACCGGTACTTCCACCGTCACCGGTATCCTCCGGACGGATGCCGGATCCGTCTTCCGTTCCGGCGGTTAAGCCGGAATTTCCCTGACCGCCGGACTCAGGCTGCGCACTGCCATCCGCAGCGGCGCTGTCATGCATATCCTCAATGTCGCCTTCCCATACCACATCGCCCTTGTTGTTAAAACGCTTTGAAAGGTATTCCCGGTACTCCGGGCTTCTTTCGTAAGAATATGTCCCGCTTTCCGGTATATCAAATATTTTGCTGTTAAAGACTTCCGTAAACCTCCGTATGGTGATATAGTACATGGAATCCCATTCATTTCCCCGCATGACCACATCGGGAAATTCTTCCACCTCATACCGGTATACGTTATTGCACACCGCCGGAAGGATTCTCTGGGCGGTAAATGCCAGCGGAAAACACCACGCCACGGAAACCGCCATCATTCCCACAAGCACGGCGCATCCCTTTATTTTCCGCTTCCCCATGTCCGCCACCGCCAGCACTGCCACAACCGCTACCATCAGCGCCACCGCCAAAAAACCCGTCCGCGATGCGGTAAACAGCATATACGTAGCCGCCAGGCCAAAAAACAGAAGTTCCTTCCATAGAAAAGCAAAGATATTTTCCCCCTCCGTCTTCCGGTACTCCAAATAGCGCTCCACCAGCCGGACAAATGCGGCACACAACACCACCGCCATATAAACCGCCGTCACCGTCACGGTATGGAACACAAACGGATAACGGGGATAAATCCATGAGAGGAAAGGTCTGCGCACAAAACAGAAAAACATGGAGCAGATAAAGTGAAGCAGCAGCCCGTTACTGATATTCCGCAGCAAATGCGCCTTTTTATCCCAAAGCGCATAGCGGATGTAAAACAGCGTAAAAGCCGCGGCCATGGCAACCGTCCACCACCTCGTATTGCGGAACAGGATTAACAGCACGAAAAATATCCCAATGACCGCCCCATACCAGATGCGGATGCGCGCCATCTTCCTTCTGCGCAGCAATTGCAGCAGGATATTCACCACAAGAAAGCCCCCAAGGATTACCACGGCAATCCCCCAGCGCAGAATGCGCATATCCCACTCGTCCATCGCCAGTACATCCACATATATGCTGCTGTAACGCATGGTAACGGCAGCGGCAATCACGGCGTACAGCACCGTAAATTTGTTGAAAATATCCTCTTTTGCGCACATCACAAGGGCTGCCAGCGCAAGGAATACCATAAGCTGGCGTTCCGCCACCCTGTGATGGATGTCATAAAGTCCGTTCATGTAATTGCAGCACGCCCATACGGCAGCCGCAAAAAACACCACCTGCAAATAATCCGGCGCTTTTTCTTTCCATTTCTTATCAAACGGCACATAGCTGCCCCTGTCCCGCTTATGATTCACTATATAAAAAAGGGTAGCGGAAGCAAGCAGGATTCCCACGGTATAAAACAGGTTATCCGTCCACTGCCCGCTGAAAAACCTCCGTATACTCACAAGCCAAAAGGCTTCCGCGGTAAATGCCGCCACTAGTACGTTCGCCGTGGCGCGCACCGCCTGTCCCACCGTAACCAGCCGGTCTTTTCCCGTCAGGCGCGTATACAGTTCCACTGCCGCCACCAGCGCCGCCATAACGGCAAACAGTATGGCGCCGTACAGAAAGACTTTCTCTTTCCGCAGCGGGACCGAATAATAATATTCCCCGATGATATTATATCCTTCCAGCTCATCGTAATTATAAATCAGGCGGCTGACATAAGGCGTTCCCGCGCTTTCCGTTTCCTCCAGCCCAAACCAGACCCTGCTGCCTTCCAAACCCTGCAGGAAATAGTAGTAATCCTTTCCCACTTCCAAATCTTCGTTCACATAAATGGGGCAGAAGCCCGGAATATCGATAAACCTCGTATCCACCTTCTGTTCAAACATAATCTCCATATCGGAATCCAGCATACGGAAAATAAAAGAATCCACCCGTTCGTCATAAGACCAGCCGTTCTTAAAATCCGCCACATACAGGTTCACCGTCGCCAAATGGTCATACTGTGCGATAAAACGCTGCAGCAGGTAATCTTCCCCCACACTGTCCGAAGAACCCGCAATCCTCTGGCTGCTCACCGACGGAATCGTTTCCTCCCAAAGACGCAGCGGATATATGGTCAACATGGCACACAGCGTCAACAGAAGAATGACACACTGTATGGCACGGCTTTGCTTCACTACTTTATACATATCTTACACCTGTATCCTTTCCAAACCTTCCCAATCCTTCCAAACTCCATCCAATCACGGGTAAGTATAGCACAGTTATACTTCGTTTACAAGAACTGCCGCTGCCCATGGAAGCGCAAACCATAAAACCAGCACATACCTTGGCAGGTAAGTGGGCCCCAGTATTACCGTCAGCCACAAAAGCCCCAGCATGGCAAAGGGAAGCAGCAGACCGTATTTCTTCCTGTAATAAGCATACCCACCTGCGAACACAAATACCCAGAAAAGAAAACCCATGGAAAACAGCATGGATACTACGGGAATTTTCTGCTGCGCAATTTCCAGCGACATATTCCGGTACCACCAATCCAGCCACGGAAGCAGGCTGTGCCTCTCTCCCGGCTGTTCCACCTCATAACCGAAGAAGGAACTGTCGCCATAAGTAAAGGTAAACACACTGTTTCCGCGGTATACGTCAACCACCGTATCGGGATACCAGAACCCGTAAGAAGTCATAAACCATGCATTCAGGTAGGTAAACGGATGTCTTAGCCCGATTTCCGCCCAAAGCCGTATATATTTTAACGGCTCGGCTTCAAAGGCTTCGTTGTCAAACCATATTTTCACCCCGTCCGATACCTTCGCCGTATAATACGGAAGCGCTTCTTCCGGCAGAATCCCGTACAGGGTTTTCTTCTGTTCTTCCGTCAGACTGTCCCCCTCATACTTCCACACCCTGGCAAGCTGCTGGATAGGTACCGTCAACATCTCCTGGCGTCCGGCGCCCCGGGCGTCCAATGCCGCAGAAAGCCCCGCCGATACAAGCGCATAAGCGGCAAATACCGCACCCAGCAAAAGCGCCGCCTTCCTGCGGCAGCCCTTTGCATAACCAAACAGCAGGACAGGCGCAAGCGCCAAAAATGCATACATGCCGTTATGCCGGAAGCACATCATCACAAGCGCGCCGGCAGCCAGCCGCAGCAGGTTTCCCCTGTTTTTAAAAAATGCCTCCGCATCTTTCGCCAAATCCGCCAGCGCCGTCAGCAAAAGCAGAAGCGCTGCGCTGAAAATGCCGTCCTTCGCCGAGCAGAGCACAAACATCACGTTCACCGGAAAGAAGCCGAAGTAAAGGGCAGTCACAATGCGCAGCCACCGTCGTACACCGGATTTCTTCATATAAGAAAGCACATAGGCAAATACCGCCGCCATCCCCGCCATCTGCAGGAGGGTATATGCGGCAATCCCCGCATTGTAGGAACCGGTCAGTTTATGCACCGCCTGTATGGTTCCCCCAAGCAGCAGCACATGGGGCAGCGGATGATGGGTGGTAAACTGTCTCGTCTGCACCTGGACCAGTTCTTCCTGCGCATCATAAACAAAAAAACCCGGATACACCGCCAAAAACACCGGAAACCAGCAGAGGAAGAAAAAACATGCGGTTGCCGCCGCCCTCTTTTTCCCGGAAAGCCCGTCCCATTTCCCCTCCAACATCCGCAGGCATACCATCCGTCCGGCACCGGCTTTTGCTTCCTCCGCTTTCTCCCGCTTCCTTGCTTCTGCTTTCCTTCCCGTTCTTCCTGCATCCGCTTCTCCGCGCCTGCCAAGGAATATCCATCCGTAATAAATCCAAAGCATAAACACAAGCGTCCATACCAAAACGGTAAACCACAGCACGCCGCTTAAAAAATCCACGCTTTCCCTGCATTCCAACTGCACCCCGAACGCAAGGCAGACGGAAAACAGGCATGCCATGATGCCCGCCGCCGTCATGCCGTGTCCGCCGTCCTTCCCGCATTCCTGCCGTATCCCGGTCATGGCGCGGCAGCACAGAAACCAGAACATCCCGTACACCGGCACGCCAAACCAGCTATTACCCACCGCCAATGTGTTTCCATGCAGGTTTAATATCTGCGGCAGGGTAAGGACCGCCGCAAACGCCAGCACCCCCGACAGCACAAGTGCAGGAAAACCATCCTGCCCGTGTTCGCGTTTACTTCCCATCTTCCTGTCCACCTTCATTCACCGTTTCCCTCACTACATATTGGGGGGAGCTGTTCATGGAAATGTACATCCTGCCGATGTATTCCCCCACCAGCCCAAGCATCACCATCGTCATGCCGCCCATAAACACGATTGCCGCCATTAACGAACTGAACCCCAAAGGTACGTCAGGGTTGATAAATTTCTTGACAACCGTGTATATCCCGTACAGAAACCCCGCCGCCGAGCAGGTGCAGCCAATGGCGGTGGCAATGCGGAGCGGCTTTACGCTGAACGCCGTAAAACCGTTAAACCAAAGCCCGAGCAGTTTCCCGAACGTATAACCGGAAGTTCCTATTTCCCGCTCCCTGTGCGTCACCGTCACGTTGCTGATGCGCTTCGTCGTCCGCAGCGCCAGTCCGATTACATACGGAAATGCGTTGGTATAGCGTTTCATTTCCTCCACCACAAAACGCCTTGCCGCAAAATAGCTGGATACATACAAATCCTTGGGTTTCCCCAGCATTACCTTTGCCATCTCCTCGTTTAACAGGCTGCCGAAATTACGGAACAGGGAATGTTTCTTATGCTCATACTTCGCATACACCACATCCGAACCCTGTTCAATGCCTGCAAGCAGCTTACCTGCCTCGTCGGCGGGCGTCTGCCCGTCGTCGTCCAGGCAGACCACGATATCGCCGTCCACATAATGGAATCCTGCCATCAATGCGGCATGTTGTCCGAAATTCCTAGCCAGGTTAATTCCCTTAATGCGGGTATCTTCCGCTGCCAGTTTCTTTATAATCCCAAACGTATCATCCGGGGAGCAGTCGTTGACCAGCACGACTTCGTAATCGTATGCGTTTCCTTCTTTCCAAAGCCTGTCCATCGTCGTCCTGATTTCGTCCACTACTTTAGGCAGCGTCAGCTCCGAGCAGTAGCAGGGAATTACGAAACTTACTTTTGTCCGTTTTTGCGTTTCCTGTTCCGTTCCCTTTTCTTTTTGTTTCTTCCGTACCATAAAAAACATGTCCTTTTTTTCGCCGTCCGAGCATTCCACGGCTTCCAGCAGGGATTCCTTTACAAAGCCTGCCCGCTCGTAACTTCCCACCGCCGCATGGTTATCCGTAAATACGCGCAGCACCAGTTTCTCAAGCCCAAGCTCCCCAAACGCATAATCCACGGCAAGTTTTGCCGTTTCCGTACCATATCCCTTGCCCACGGCATCATCCTCACCGAGAAAAATACCGTACTCCGCTTCCTTTTTATCCCGGTCAATATCGCGGAAATAAACGCTCCCCACCGGACGCAGTGCTTCGTTCCCGCACGCCGCATCCCCCGCACCCTTTTCGCATATCATGAGCTGGACCGCCTTCCCGCTCTCCACCATGGTTCGCATCCAGTTCTCATGCCCTTTTTGCGTAAACGTTTCCCGGTATATAAAACGGCTTCTTACCCGTTCCTTATTCCTCCAAGCCACGATATATGCCGTATCCGCATATTCTATCTGCCGCAGCACTATCCGCTTTCCCGTTATCCTTACTTCCCGCATCCCTGTATCCATGCCTTTCCCTGTGCTTTTCCCATTGTTATTCGCCCGCCGGCACTACCTGATATACGCCGATGATGTCGCACACCGTATCCACCAGCTTCAGTTTCACTCCTGCACCCGTACCCTGCTCCGCAAAATAAGCCTCAAAGCCTTCCGTCCCCTTTGCCAGTTCCGCCATCAGGTATACGTTTTCCTGATGCAGCAGCGCCTCCTGCATGGAAGTCATCCCAAACACTTCCATTTTCTTGCGGTGGGTAGGGCTTTTCACCAGCCATCCGCCCATCAGGTCGTAATTCCCCAAACGGTTATCCACATCCCGGAACATCTTCTCCGCGTAATACGTGGACGCATACGGTTCCAACGAATAGGAAACCGCAGAATAAACATCCATGAAATAAAAATTTCCGCCATGGTTCCTGCAATATTCCTTCATCCCGCCGTCCACCGTATCCGCCACCGCCCGTGCCCGGTACTCAAGGTCGGTATCCGCGATACTGTTCCGGTCCGATACCACATTCACAAATACCAGCACAGAAGTAACCAAAAGAACGATATTTCCCGCACGGAATCTGCCGGTTTTCCCGTTTCCCGTCCTTTTTTCCCCCAAAGCCGCCGTTTCGGTATGGAGCATGGCAAACAGGATAACGATTTCCATCAGGTACAGCGCATGGGTGATACGTTCGGGGTCCCGCCCCCTTACCAGAATGAACATCCATAAAACCGTCCTGACACAGAACAGGAACGCCAGCTTGCCCGCTCCTGCCGCAAGCCTGCGGTAACGTTTCTTTTTGATGGCGCTTCCCGCCATCACGCCGGCCACCGCCGCGTAGCCGGCAAGCGCCATCAGATTCCAGGGGTAATCGTCAGGAATCCCGCTTCCCGCCGGTTCCTGATGGAAGATGCGGTAACGGTAAAGCCTTAACGTTTCCGCCAAAAGAGATGGAAATGTCTGCGCTTCCCTTTTCCGCTCCGCCTGATACTCTGCGATTGTGTCCAAATCCCCGGCAGACAATCCTTCGTCCAGCCCGAAATTATACTGTTCCAGCAGCATTGCCTGCCCGTTTTCCGTAATGCCCAGGCTGCCGTAAAGTTCCCCGTTCCCTTCATAGGGCGGAATCCCCTGGAAATCATACAGTTCTGTCCGGCTGTTAAAAAATGCCGTGTACTCCTTCCACCCGGCAGAGGAAAACGCCGCCGCATTGACCGCCCATGCCGCCAGCATTCCCGCCAGGACTGCGCCGATGACCGTCAGGTATTTCGCTGCATTTCCGACGGTAAAAATCTTTGCCTCCAGCGACCAGCGGTACATTCCCGCCACGCAGATAAGCGGCAGCAGCAAAAGCAGCATCTCCGTCCGCAGCAGATAGGAAAGTACCGCCAAAAGGACGGAAGGAATGCTGTCCCTTAAGCACATGGTACCTTCCTCCGTTTTTGGCACGAGGAACAAAAACGCCGCTGCGGCTGCCAGCATACCGCTGGTAAACGTATACTGCACAAACACCAGGTGCGGCAGGAGCAGGGCGGCTGCCAAAACGCCCTCCGTCACCGCCAAACCTGCCTTCATCCACGGATTCCTGCCAAACCGCAGGCTCCTGTTTACCACCATCCACAGACTGCCAAACTGGCACAGACAAAGGAATATCCCATATACCGGGGCATCCGGGAACAGACGGTACAACAGGCTGAGAACGGCGCTGAGGGGATACAGCATCTGTATGTTATGCCCTTCCGGCGTTCCCGTATATACGCCCGACAGCACATCCTTCATCGTCACGTCATCGTTCATGGCATAATAATAATCGTACCGTATCCCGATAAACAAAAGCAGCAGGGCAAGCAGCACGGAAGCAAGTATTTCGTTTTCCCGCCGTTTCCACAAGCCTTTAAGCCCCATAAAACTCCTTTACCTTTCCGGCAATGTAATCCACTTCCCCTTCCGTCAGCTTATAAAACATGGGAAGCCGTAACAGCCGTTCGCTCTCCTTCGTGGTATAGTTATCTTCCCCGTGGAAACGCCCGAATTTTCGTCCGGCAGGCGCCGAATGCAGCGGCACGTAATGAAACACCGCCATGATTCCGTTTTCTTTCAGGAATCCGATTAATGCCGCCCGTTCCTCCTGGTCCCCGGTCTTGATATAGAACATATGGGCATTGTGGACGCATTCCTCCGGAATATACGGAATCCCGATTTTTCCGCTCTCCGCAAGCGGGGACAAAAGTTCATGGTAACGGTTCCACCTCGCCAAACGAATTTGATTGATTTCGTCCGCCATTTCCAACTGGGCATACAGATAAGCGGCATTCATATCGCTGGGCAGGTAAGAGGAACCGTAATTCATCCAACGGTACTTATCTACCTGTCCACGGTAATATTTGCTCCGGTCCGTTCCCTTTTCCCGGAAAATCTCCGCGTTCTCAATGTATTTTTCCTCGCGGATTAACAGCGCCCCCCCTTCGCCCATACTGTAATTTTTCGTTTCATGGAAACTGAAACAGCCGAAATCACCGATGGTTCCCAGCGCCTTTCCCTTATAGGATGCCATGACACCCTGCGCGGCATCCTCCACCACATAGAGATTATGGCGCTTTGCAATCTCCATGATTTTATCCATCTCACAGCCAACCCCGGCATAATGCACCACCGCAATGGCTTTGGTTTTTGCGGTAACGGCATCCTCAATGAGATTCTCGTCTATATTCATCGTATCCGGGCGGATATCCACAAACACTGCCTTCGCACCGCGCAGCACGAAAGCGTCCGCCGTGGAAACAAACGTATAAGAGGGCATGATGACCTCATCCCCTTCCTTCATATCCGCCAAAAGCGCCGCCATTTCCGTGGCATGGGTGCAGGACGTGGTTAACAGACATTTCGCCGTCCCGGTTCTTTTCTCAAACCACTCACTGCACTTTTTCGTAAATTCACCGTCCCCGCAGATTTTTTGGTTTTCCACCGCCTGACGGATATAATCCATTTCCTTCCCCGTAAAAGGGGGTACGTTAAAGTTAATCATATGCTCCTCCATTCCGCGCTGCCACAGCGCCCTTTTTCCGCCCCGGCAGACCTTACGGTCCTGCCCGGTATACCTGGTAATTCGCATTTTCATAAATGCAGACATAATGATGGGCTTCGATATAATCCATAATCAAATCCGTCTTCTCCCCCTCCACCACCGGTTTCCCCGTTTCGTGGTGCAGAATCACCGGCGGCTGCCAGTCCAGTCCCGTCAGCGCCTTGTCCAAAGCCCCGTACGTATTGCTCGGTATCTCCGGCCATGTAGTAAAAATAGCCGAAGGCACATCCAAAATATAACTCAGCCCCGGCGCGTTCCCCCATATCAGGATGGGGGTCTTTGTCACGCCGTTTTCCCCGCAGAAACCGATTAAACCCGTAAGGCTCTCCGCATTTTCCGCCGTGGTATACATCCCTTTTAATACCGGGCTGTTTTCCACCATGGAATCCCTCGTTTCCCCGTAAATCCCGTCACGGAACACATAGTTCAAACCAAACCCCACACCCTGCACCAGCGTCATAAGCAAAATTAATACGGTAAACGCCTGCCAGGGAAAATGCACGCTTCCCCGCCCCGTCTTGCGGAACAGGCAGCTGCATGCCCAAACGGTATACGGCGCAATAAGGAACAGGTTATTCATATTCTGGTACGTATAATTGTTGCTTCCAAGCGGCGTAACCAAAAGAATGATGAGTACCATCGCCGATGCCAGCCGCACCCTGTGGTCTCTGGAAAAATACCCCGATACCCCCGCCGCCGCACACGCCGCCGATACAATCAGGAACAGCATCATCCACTGGAACACGCATCCTTCGTTATAATAACGCAAAGAAAACATGCCCTGTCCCCAGTAAAACCGCAGCAGCACCAAGATGCCGGCACAATAGAGCAGTTTCTTACCCTTTTCATACTTCCCTTTTTCCAACAGAAACATAATGGTTCCTGCTGCCGCGCAGGGAATCATGTAAACCATCCATTTCAGTCCTGCCGCGTACGCGTCTGCCGTCGCCGAAACCATCCCCCACAGCGTATAGTCGGCGGCTTCCTCCGTCATGCCGAACAGACTGCCCACCATGGCGGCGAAAGCGCCCGTCCCGTATTTTGCCGTAATCAGCAGAAGAACACCGCCAAAGCCCGCCAGGTACCCGGCAAGGCAAAGCCCCGTCCGTTTCACCGTTACTGCCGGTTTCGCGCGCTCCAGCCAGCCGGCAAACCATACCGCCAAAATCAGCGCCGCCTCCGTCAGGTTGGAAAACCGTACCGTCACGTTCAGCCCAAGACAGACACCCGCCAGCACATAACAAACGCTTTTCCCCGTAAACAGCGCCCTGCCAAGAAACAGGCTCCCCGCCGCAAACAGGAAATAGGTCAGATAATTATACAATATGGTGGTAGGGCACCAGCAAAGCGCCAGCGCCGTAAGCTCCCCCGCAAAAGCCATCCATGCCGGCATCCACCGTGACAGCGCCGCGTAACAAAGCAGCCCGGTTGCCGACACCAAAAGCCCGGTATAAAAATTCATGCCAAGCAGCGTATCCCCCATGGGCAGCTTCATCAGAAAAGCCCCCGCCACATTTGCAAGATAAGTGGCAAGCACCCATGTTACATCCATTTCTTCCATAAAACGGTAATAACCGAGGGAATAGGTCGTATCCGAAACATCAATGCCCTGATTTGCCAAAAGCAGGGGAAATACCAATAGCACCAGCGGAAATACCACCTTGCTTAACCGGTTTTCAGTTTTTTGTAAGCGCATGATTTCCCCTCCCTTCCTTTCCCGGATTTCCTCTTATCATTCTCCCACGATATCCCTGCGGGGACAGTTCCTTACCGTCCTTTCCCTTCCAAAAACGCTCCGTCCAGCTTCCGCACTGCCGCCGCCAGCCGCGTTTTTGACACATACCGGTGGAGATACCGGAATATATTCAGTCGTACCGCATCCACAAAAGTCCCCGCCGCATAGACCAGCAAAACGGAAACTGCCAAATGCACCAGGAATCCGCCGGTTCCCGTTTCCGACACCGGTCCCATGAATTCCTCAATCCATCCCACCCATACATTCCGTATGTCCAAATGCTCATGAAACAGATACACGCCAAACGTAAATGCCGACAGACGGCAGATTCCATCCGCCCGTTTCCCCGCCGGGATGTTCCAATGCCCTGCGGCGGCAAACAGCGCAACGGCGCCAAACAGGCAGAGCACATAATTATAATGAAAAGGAACGGACACATAATACGCAAACATCCCCGTTTTCCGGCAAAACAGATATGCCCCTGCCACGGCGGCAAACGTAAGGAGGGCGCAGCCCGCATAACATCCCCATGCCCGCTTTGCCGTCCGCAGCACGGAAAAACCATACAGGCGCAGGTAAGCCGCCACAAGATATACGCACAGGAACCAGCCGAAATCATACCCGAACCGGTCCGTCACAAAATAAAACGGCACCACGCTTTTCACTCCGGCAAACAGCAAAAGCAGCCCGGCAAGCACAATCTGAAGCTGCCGTTTCCCCATATGCTTCACCGCGGCATTCAAAAGCGGTGAAAACAGGTACAGCAGCACATAAGAAGTGGCAAACCAATAATGCTCGGTCTGTAAAGGAAACACATAAGGAATCATCCGGTAGATTCCTTCCTCCCCCGCAAGTCCCCCCATCCCCAGCATCACAAGGGGGACCAGCAGCGAATAAAACAACACCTGGGCAGCAAGAAGCAGTATCCGTTTCACCCGGAATCCCGCTTCCACCAGGAAATAACCGCTGATGAGCACATATACATTCACCGCCACAATGCAGAAGGATTCAATCAGCGTTCCCAAAAACTGCCTGCCCGAAGCGTCTTCCCCTGCTTCCAAAAGACTCCCGGTATGGCTTAAATAATGCAGCGTAATCACCATCACCATCGACAGAATCCGCAGCAGTTCATAATTTGCCTTTCTTTTTGTCCGCCCTCCGGCCGGCCAAAACATCTGCCCCACAGGCGTTCCCCCTCCTTCACACAAATCCGAGTCATCCTCCTGCCGCATCCCCCATACCGGCTCCTATGCTTCTTTCTTCTTAAACACCCAAAGTTTACTGAAAATATAATTGGAAACAATGACTATCACGTTGCAGACAAATTTGGAAACCATATCGTTGACGTTTGCAAGGTCCACCATCAGGTACATAATGACAAGCTCCATCACGCCCGTCACAATCCGCGCTCCCACAAACGCGGAAAATTCCTTCCAAACCCCTGTCTTTCCGGTAACCTTGCTTTTAAACACAAACGTGCGGTTCGTCCAGTAAGCAAACAGCACGGACACAATCCATGCAAAGGAGGTGGAAACCAACACCAATACCACGTTTTCGTTATCCGCACCCAATACCCATGCGGCGCCCGCATATGACACCATATTGACCACAAATGCCAGGAAACCGAAAAACAGGTAATTCACCGCTTCCTCATACTTCTTATACATATTTATTGCAAACTTTATCATATGATTACCTCATCTTAGGAATATTGTTTCTTACCTCCGCTACCTGTCCGTCTTCCACGCGGTATACCATGTCGCATTTTTCTATGGTCTGGAGTCTGTGGGCAATGATAATTAATGTCTTGCGCCCATGCAGGCGGTTAATGGAATCCATGATTGCCGCCTCCGTTTCATTGTCCAACGCCGAGGTCGCCTCGTCCAGTACCAGCACTTCCGGGTCCTCGTACAACGCCCTCGCAATACCGATACGCTGTCTCTGCCCGCCGGAAATACGGATACCCCGCTCCCCGATACCGGTATCCAGCCCCTCCGGCAGTCCCCGCACGAATTCATCCAACTGCGCTTCCCGCAGCGCCTGCCAGACTTTCCCGTCGTCAATTTCATCATCCGCACAGCCGAATGCCACGTTTTTGCGGATGGTGGAATCAATCATAAAAATGGACTGCGGAATATAACCGATATTTTTTAACCATGACTCATAATGCTCCCTTACTTCCACACCGTCCGCCAGGATACTTCCGCCCTGCAGGCGCAAAAGCCCAAGCAGGATATCCACCACCGTGGTCTTCCCCGCGCCGGAAGTCCCCACGATACCCACCGACTTTCCCACCGGAATGCACATGGTGGCATGATGAAAAATCAGGACATCGCTGTTGGGATACCGGTACGTAATGTCTTTTAACAGAATTTCCTTCGTCACCGGAAGTTTCCCCACCTGCTTTTTCTCCCGGTATGCCGCCTCGTCGTAGTTCACGCTCTCATCCCGTATTTCCTCCTGCAGGTTGTCCGTAACCCCCATAAAAAACGGCTCGAAATAGGAAATGGAAGTCAGGTAATTATTGATGCGGTTGGCGCTTGGAATCAGCCGCATCGCAGCAGCCGCCAGTGTGACAAGCTGGGGCATGATGTCCGTTACCGGAGTCCCACCTGCCAGCCGGAACATCAGATACAGAATCATTCCGGCGATTGCCACTGTTTCGATTAACAGGCGCGGCGTCGCATTATACAGGTTGTACCGCTGCACCGCACTCACATATCCCGCCCCGCATTTACAATACTCATTGATAAAATAGCTTTCCCGGTTGGCGACCTTGATTTCCTTAATGCCCATGACCGACTGGTCAATCCATTTATACAGTCCGCTGTAATAATCCTGGTTTTCCTCCCCCGCCTTGCGCATAATGGGCTTTAAGACGCATTTAATCACGGCAAGAACCACGATTAACAGCACCGCCACCGTCATGGTCATGACGATATCTTTATACAGGCAGAACACCGTTAAACAGACAAAGACAATCATTTCACTGACCAACTGCAAAAGGCTCAAAATCAGCCCGTACATATTATTGACGTCCGAGGTAATGCTTCTTTGTATGACGGAGGTATCCGCATTCAGGTAATACTCATATGGCCGTTGCATGAAATTAATCATCATCCGCCTGGAAGTGGCAAACTGGTTGCTGTACACAAACCGGAACTGCACCTTGTTCTGGAAAAACAGATAAGCGTTTTTCACCGCATACACCACAATTAACGCCCCCAAAAGGACCATGGAAAATTCCGTCATGCTTCCCATGCCAAGCGCGCCGTATATATCCGCCAGCATCCCGTTTTTCTCCAGGATATCCGGGTCCGTAATGACCGTCACCGCTTCCAGGATCATCCCAACCCCCAAAAGCTCTAACGCAGCTCCCACCAACATGACAAATATGAGGTAAACCATAATCCTCTTTTGCTTTTTATCCAGTAAAACGTTCAGTTTCCTTAAAATCTTTCCCACTCGGTTCTTACCCCTGCCTGTTTTTTCCTGTTTTTCCGCAAACTTTAGGTCTTATTCTAACACTTCGGGAGCGGAAATGCAATGTCTGCGTTCATCACCGTGCCAAACTCCCTGCGCCTTCCCTCCGAACAGTAAAAGCGTTTGGCGTCTTCACTGACAAATTCCTCCCCCATTTCTTCCCGTTTGGAATACCCCGGATGGAACAGGATTTCCAGCGTCCTTCCCCTTCCCATGCTCTGTTTTTTCATGGCAGGAAGCAGTTTGGATACCCGCTTTTCATCCATATTGCCGCTAAGCAGCACCCCCCACAGAAACATGGGCTTCTGCCCCGTCACTTTCCTTACGCGGCGCTCCATGACAGGCGAAAGGGCATTGAGCAGCAGATTTTTCACCCAGTTCACCGGACGGTATGTTTTCCAAAGGGATGCTTCCCGGGCAAACGGAAAGATGGGTTCTTTCGTGACACGGATATAAGATACCCGGTATCCTTCCTCCCGTATGGCTTCCAAAAGAGCATGGTATACGATAGGAATCATCTGCGTATGCTGGTGTCCGTCAAACCGCAGGGGCTGCTCTCCGCCAAAATATTTTAAGAAACCGGCGGTCTGCGCCTTAATCTCTGCTTTCAGCTCTTTTTTGGCTTTGGCGTATTTCCACGGGCAAAAGCTCCAAAGAAACAGTTTTCCCCAGCTTAGGTTAAAATACCCCCGCCCGTCCACCAGACCGGCAACCTCCCCGCGTGCCGCCAATGCCCTGCCTTCCATAAAATTCAGGTGTACCGTAAGCAGAGGGTCCTTTTTCCATGTCCCGGACTTCCTTTCTTCCACATAAAGTCCCGCATATGTTCCGTAACACGACATATTGGTGAGCACGCTGATACTGTCCAGCCTGCCTGCACGGATACATGTCAAAATATCCTCCGATGCCCCCGCCGACAGGGCATAATCGTCCGCATGTATATCCATCGCTTTCAATCTTCCGTCTCCTTCCAAATCATGGCTTCAATAATATAGCGCGGCCGCGCTTTCGTTTCCATATATATTTTCCCCACGTATTCCCCCACTACCCCGAGGGAAAAAATGGTCAGTCCGCCCGTCAGCAGCGATACCACCAAAGTCGTGGTATAACCCGGCACGTTTCTCCCGGTCAGCCAGTCCGCCAGACAGATTAAAATCATCACGATACTGAATACGCTGACCAAAAAGCCCAGTATGGTAATCATACGAAGGGGACGGGTACTCATGGACGTGATGCCGTCCATCGCCAGCGTCACCATCTTCTTAAACGTATACTTGGAATGTCCCGCTTCCCTTTTTTTCACGTCAAAATATACCACATCCGAAGGGAATCCCATGGTGGGAATCAGTCCACGCAAAAACAGGTTGACTTCCTTATATTCCGTCAGCGCTTCCAGCGCGGCTTTGGATAACAGCCGGTAATCCGCATGGTTCTCCATCACATTGCAGCCAAGCATCCCCATCAGCTTATAAAAAGAGGTCGCCGACAGCTTTTTGAAAAGTCCGTCCGAATCCCGGTTGTTGCGGATGCCGTAAACGATTTCAGCGCCGTTTTGGTAACATTCCAAAAACAGGTCCAGCGCTTCAATGTCCTGCTGTAAGTCCGCATCTATGGTCACTGCCATATCCGCATGTTTCGCCGCTTCCAGCATACCCGACAGAATCGCGCTTTGGTGCCCGTAGTTCCTGGAAAAACAAATGCCCGAAAAGAAGGCGTCTTCCCTGCACAGACCGGAAATAATATTCCATGTACGGTCCCTGCTTCCGTCATTTACAAACATAATTTTACTTTTCGGGGAAATTTTTCCCTCCCGCACCAGCCGTCCCATTTTCTCCCGCATAACCCGCGCCGTATGTTCCAGCGCTTCTTCCTCGTTATAACACGGAACGACCAAATATAATATGTTTCCTCTGTCACCCATTCCCTGTATGTTCTCCTTCCGCTTTCTCCAACGCTTCCGCCCGTCCTGCTAAATCAGCTCATTCTGCCGGTGCATCTCCGGCGCTTCATACTGATCCATAAAGTCCTCCCCAAGATAAATGATTTCCTCCGCAAACCGGATGGCATGAACCACCGTAAACACCGATATGACCCGCCGGAAGCGTAAATCCGGGATATAGTTTAACACCTCCATGGGAAATTTCCCGTCCAGCACTATATTTTCCGGGAACAATTTCCGGTAATCCAGCACATCCCTGGGATGGGGTTTAATCAAAACCACGGATTCCTCTCCGTCTATCCTGCCATACTGCTCAATGCAGTCGCGGAAAATCCGCTCCCTGACATCCGGCGCACATAACGGTTCCGTCAACAGCAGGATTTTGTTCTTTCCGCCCCTTTCCAGCTTCTTTTTGATTTCTTCCATATCGGCAATAAACAGGTTGACCAGTATATCCTTCCCTTTCCGGTCCAACGCTTCCGCCAGCTCCTTTCTGGGCTTTTCGGTATATTTCGGGCAGGGATACGGAAGCACCGATATGTCGTTGACCTCCATGTCCACACAGTACTTCGCCCACCCGTTTTGGATGAAAATCAGGTTTAAGGATGCCAAAAAGGCTTTTAGCTTAAAATGCCCCCGGTTGTCATACCTCGCCGTATCGTAAGTGCTGATGCAGTCCAAACCGTCCTCCAGCGCATGGTAGCGGATTTTCTTATAGCTTAAATAATAACCGATGGGATCGGAATCGCAGAAAACATAAATGTCCTTATACTGTTTAAAATCCACCGGGACATAAGGCTGCTGCATTTTTCCCAACAGTTTCGTGTATTTCATCCGCGCCAGCATATTAAGGAACAGGTTCTCCCTGTCTGCGTGGTATTTCATTACTTCCGGGAAATTCACGTCTTCTTTTTCCTCAAACATATAGACGGCTTCAAACAGCCCGCAGGCTTCGGCGCGGCTTTTTAAATCGCCGAAATCATTGGACATGGTGCTCAATACCAGCGACGCGTTTCCCCTGTCCCTTTCCGGAAGGTTCAGTTCCTTTAAACATGCCACATATACATGGTAGTAGGTGTGGCAGACGTAGATTCTATCCTTCATGCTTGTCCTCCATTTGGCAGACCCATCCGGTTCTGTTCTTCCATTCCAGTCTTCTTAAGTCCCCTCCGGTCCTCAACCTTCCCATTCCACCGTCAAAAACCCCATCGCCTTCTCCCCCGCCTCCATGGCTTCTTCCGGGGTATCCGCACTGGTAATGATATATCCCAAACGGTCATTGCTGGATTTGGTTCCGTGTACTTCGTCCCCCGCTTTCTTATCAATGACCACATCTTCCATTCCTTTCAGTTTCCAAATTTCTTCGTCTACGGAAATCCTGCGGATGATACCTTCCTTTGCCGGAAGGAAGTGAATGGCTGCCGCTTTCTTCCATTTCGGACGGATATCCGCTTCCGCGCCCGTGGCAAGCGCCACGGAAGCGCCTACCATATCCACTCCCGTGGACAGCGGCACCAGCCTGGACGTAATGAAATCGCCCCCTAACCGCGCCGCCAGCTCCACCACCTTAGGACCCTCCGGCGTCACTTTGATTTCCGTATGGGAAGGGCCGTTTCTAAGCCCCACCGCCTGTACCGCCTGCAGGGCAACCTGCCGGATGCCCTCCTGCATGTCCTCATCCAAACGGCTTGGTTCACAATGGGCAAGCTCCACAAAATACGGGGGCGGCGTAATATATTTATCGGTAATGGTGATAATCTGCGTTTTTCCTTCCACGGTCATGGCTTCCACGCTGACCTCCGGTCCCTGCATAAATTCCTCCACCATCACCGTCCCGTTCCTGGAATGGGATTTGCTGTATGCGTAGATTTCCTTTAATTCTTTTATGTCCCCTGCTTCTTTATCTTCCCCTTTGTCTTCCGTCCCTGCCCACTTCCCGTTTTCCATCAGCACCACGCCGCGGCTTCCCGCATTGTCCGCAGGCTTGACGATACAGTTTCCGCAGAATTTACCGACGGCTTCCTCAAATTCCGCAAAATCCGATACGGCATAATATTCCGGGATGGGTACCTGCCGCTCCCGCAGCCGGTTGCGCATATGACTCTTAATCGTGGCGCACAGGGAATCCGCGTAAGACAAATCCGGCTGCTTCCCCAGCTTTTCGTTCACGTACGCCGCCGTCCGCACCGGACCGTCGCTGGTGGATGTCATCACCACATCGGGCTTATGGATTAATGCCTGGCGGTACACTTCCTCCTGGTCCAGCGTACTGACCACCAGCTTCACGTCCGCCAGCGGAAAACCCACCGCATGTTCGTCATAATCCACAAGAATGATTTCGTAACCCATTTCCTTCGCTTTTTTTATTGCCGGTACCTGTAAGGCGCTGGCGCCAAGCATCATTAATTTCTTCTTCATCTTATTTTCACTCCACATGTTCCCAGCTAAGCGGCGTCCCCCTGGGAATATCCGTCCTTGCCGTTTTTCCAAGGATTTCCCCGTAATACATGGGCGCCATGCCAAACGCCGGGCGGATGGAACGGATATTTTCCGACGTAAAGGTTTCCCCCGCCGCCACATCTTCCACCACGAACAGGGAACGTCCTTCCTCACGGCTTTTTTCCTGCCGTTCCGTCAGCCGGTAAGTCACCTCGCCCAACGCTTTCTCCACGGTACGTATCTCGTCCGCCATCCGTTTGAATTCCTCCGGTTCCATGGAAAACGCCGCATCCGGTCCCCCGTCCGCCCTAGACAGGGTGAAATGCTTCTCCACCATCTTAGCCCCCAGCGCCACGCCGGCAACCGCCACGCAGCTTCCCATACTGTGGTCGGACAGTCCCGTCAGGCAGCCGAACACTTCCGCCATATTGGGAATGACTTTGATATTCATATCCTCATAAGGCGTCGGATAAGTAGACGTACATTTTAACAGAACCACCTGCCCGTTGCCTTCTTCCCTGCATACCCGCAGCGCCCGCTCAATGTCTTCCAGATACGCGATGCCGGTGGCTATAATCACGGGCTTTCCCAGCGCCGCGACCTTACGGAGCAGGGGGATATCACGGATTTCAAAAGATGCGATTTTATAGGCAGGCATCTTCATTTCCTCCATAAAATCCACTGCCGAAAAGTCAAACGGCGAGGAAAAACATTCCATGCCCAGCTCATTTGCCAGCTTCATCAGTTTCGGCTGCCAATCCCACGGGGTATAGGCTTCCTCGTACAGTTTATAAAACGTGGTGCCGTCCCAAATCGTCCCCTGCTTAATTTGGAAATATTCATTGTCACAGTCCAACGTAATCGTATCCGGCGTATAAGTCTGCAGTTTCACCGCGTCCGCCCCTGCCTCCTTTGCCGCCCGGATGACCGCTTCCGCACGGCGGTAATCCTGCAGGTGGTTGGCGGACACTTCTGCCACGATAAACGTTCTTTCCCCTTCGCCAAGATACCGGTTCCCTATTTTTATTCTTTTTTCCATTTCCATTCCTTTCCGCTTTCCTTTTTCTAATTTTCCCCTTCCCGCATCATCCGGTATTTTATTTCCGCGATTTTCCAGTCCGAAAGGTTATCGATGTCCTGCACTTCCATTTCGGATACCACCAAAGGGACATACCCGTCCGGCAGGTCCCCCCTGCACGCAAGATACCGCTCCACATGGTAACAGTAAAACTGTCCGCAGTCATGGTAAATGGTTTCCAAATCCTGGGAACGCTTCATGGCATTTTCCGGATAACAGTACCTTAACCTGCCGTCCCTGACCGCCATTCCCCTTTGGGGCGGGAAAGAGAACGATACCACCGGCATCACGCCCGATGCATCCTCCCTGCGCAGCAGCTCCATTGCCGCCTTCAATTTTTCCGCCGTGACGAAAGGCGCGGTAGGATATATGCACGCCATGTAGTCAAACTTCCTGCCGCGCTTTTCATATTCCCCCAGCACCTCCATCAGCACGTCGTCCGTGGTAGCGTAGTCATCGGAAGCGGCATCACTGCGCAGAAACGGCACCGCTGCCCCCGCTTCCCGGGCAATCCGGGCGATCTCCGCATCGTCCGTGGACACCATGACTTCCCCGAACAAACCGGAAGAAAGCGCCGCCTCTATGGAATAACAGATAATGGGCTTTCCAAGGAAATCCCTCTTATTCTTGCCCGGTATCCTCTTACTGTTCCCCCTTGCCGTTATGATTGCTATGGTATCCATGTTCCTGCTTCCTCCTTTTTACGCTTGTATTCCAAACACGCTAAAGCTCCAGGATTGCCTGCGCAATCCGCTGCGCCCCCCTGCCGTCCGTCACCTGACGCAGCGCCGCTTTCATGCGCTGCCGCAGCCCCGTATCCGTCCGCAGTTTTTTCAGGTTCTTAAGGATATTTCCGATACAGCCCTGCCGGTCCGCCCGGATATCCCCCGCAAACAGCATCCGTTCCCCCTGCGCGAAAAAGCTGCTGTCGTACTGCTGGTTATCCGCACTGAC
This sequence comes from uncultured Kineothrix sp., assembly GCA_910587275.1. Lineage (GTDB taxonomy): Bacteria > Bacillota > Clostridia > Lachnospirales > Lachnospiraceae > Kineothrix. The sequence continues at coordinate 12,856 of CAJUMD010000011.1, read as the reverse complement.
AAAGAAGACGGAAGGTACCTGCATGGCGCTTAATTCAAACAGCATCGTCCCTGCTGCCGAAACCGCCGCGGCACACCGGCGCATCAGCCCCGCCATGTCGCTGACTTCCCGGTGCAGAAGGATTCCGGGATAACGTCCTGCCAAGTCTTCCAATTCCCCTGCCCGGCTGTGGAATTTCCCGATTACCACATGGAACACTGCCTGTGACAGTTCCCCGTCCTTTACCGCTTCCTCCAGGATTCCCGCAAGGGCATCGCAGCGGTCCCCGCCGCCGGAACTTAATAAGACATGAAAGGGGGCCCCATCTTCCGTTTCCTGTATTTCCGGTGTCTCCACGTCCCCCTGTTTCCAAAATTCCTGCCGCAGCGGCACATAAGAGGTTCCAAGCAGCAGCCTTGTCTTTCCCCCATACCGTTGCCCATAGGTTTCCGCATAAGGGAACCGCACATGGTATGCATTGTAATTAATCAGGAGGTTTACCGGATAAACGTCTTCAAAACAATCGTCGATATATGCCAGCCTGCACAAATCCGCCAATCCGGCAAAATAAGCGGCATCCGCCCGGTAAGAATCCACGAACAGTTTCCTGCATCCCGCCTGTTCCAGCTCCTTACGCAACTGCGGGATTTCCCCTTCCATCCGGTCCCACTGCGTATGGAGACAGACATGCTCCATCCCCGCCTGTTCCAAAAGTCCCACAGCGTATTCGTCCGCCGTAAAAAAGAGGACACGCCCGCCCATTTGCTTCACCTGCCGTGCAATCGTGATGCAGCGCATGATATGCCCCGTCGCCACCGTAGCGTTGGCATCCGCACGGATCCCCACAAGCTGCCCGCACTCCGCCCGGACGGAAGCGCCGTCCCGTAAAGCACCCGCTCCCGTCCGGGATTCATACTCCTCCAGCACTTCCACGATACGTCCCATTTCTTCCTTTCCGTACCTTTGATCCATGGGAAGCGCCAAAAGATGCCCAAAGATATATCTTTCATCTTTCGACAGGCAATCCGCATTTTCTTTCCCCGTCAGCCAAAGCACGGGGGCATAGATACCCCGCGCCCCCAAAAAATGCTGGAGCCCGTCCCGGTCTTTGGCATAAATGGGAAAATACAGCGGCGCTGCGCCTTCCGCATAATCAAGAACCGGAACAAACTGCGTGTTTCCCCGCAGCCTTTGGTCCAAAAAAGCGTAATTATCCATCCTGCGCAGTTTTGCCGTTTCTTCTGTTTTCCGCTCTCCCTTTTGGTCAGTATTGCAGTCTGTCTTTGGGTCCGCTCCCCCAAGTATCCATGCCGTTTCCTTCGACATGCCCCTCACCCCGGCATAACAATCAAGTTCTTCCTCCATCTCGCGGTTTCTTTTCAAATATTCCGCCTTTTTCTCCCTTTCTTCCTCCGCGTTCCCCAAACCGTATAAATATTCCCACTTCCCCATTTGGATTTCCAGCCGGATACCGGCATAGTCTTCTGCATCCTCCAGCGTGCCTTCCCAAAGCCCGAGGTCCGAAACCACGAAACCGCCGTCCGGCACCGGATACCATTTCCGCAGGCTCCCCACGATATAATCCGCTTCCGCTCCGGCGCCGTCCAAATAATACGACTGGGTCACATCTTCCATAATGCAGATGCCCTGTTCCCTCCATGATGCAAGCAAAGACCGCATCGGCTTCCATGTATCCACCCCGTAATAGGGATGGATAAAAAGCAGATCCGGTCTGACCTGTTCCATTCTGCGGCGCAGTTCCCCTTCCTCCGCCTCCAGCGCTCTATTCACATGGTAAAAATGCAATTCCCACCCTTCCCGCCCAAAAGGGAAAAAAACCGTATCGCACATATAGGCTGGCAAAAGGCACTTTTTCGCCAATCCCGGTCTTTGCTGCCCCAGGCTCCTTAACGCCAGCGCAATGGCTTCCCTGCACGATGCCGTATAAACGCAGTTCTTTCTGCCATATTTTGCCGTTTGGGCAAGGAAAGGCTCCTTCACATCTTCCGCACCTTCCGGTCTGACGGATGCCGGGTCGATTTCGTAAATGCTTCCGATTTCATTTTTCCTTCTTTTTCCGCTTCCGCTGTCCATATCCGGTATCCTCCCGCCGTCATCCCTTATGTGCTTTCCGCCAATTCCGGTACGCCCAAAGCAGTTTATAATACAGCATGAAAAAAAGCGTGGACCGCTGCTGCATCCGTATCAGTTTCTTTTCCTCCGCATGGGTACGCTCCCGGTAATAAGGATTCTGCTCAAAACCGGGAAATGTCCGCTTCATTTCCTTCCCCATGGCTTTCACGAAACCATACTTCGTACCGTCCACCCCCGCCATATAAGTAAACAACGTATTCACATAAAATAAAAGCGTAAAACTGTATTCCAGTTCCGGCAGATAAGTGTCGTAAAACCCGTGCCGTTTTGCTTCCTCCAGCATCAGCCGTCCCGCCTCCATACGATCCTCACACCGTTTCGGTGAAACGGTATGGACCGTGGATTCCTCATGCTGGTAATAATAGTACAACGGTTCTTCCAAATATTCAAACCGGTTCGCCAAAAGCAGGTAAGAATTGCCCAGCGCATTATCCTCGTAAAAAATATTTTCCGGGAACCAAAGCCCGTGCTCCAATATCATGGAACGCCGGAAAATCTTTACTACAAGACTGCCGCCGTCCAAAATCAGGCTGCGCCGTTTCTCCGTATCCAATATCCCTGCCTGTTCCTTTTTATTGTTGGGAACCACCTGGCCCACTTTCATGGAATGCTCGCCCGTCAGGCTGTAATCGCACCCGGCAAGGTCAGCGCCCGTTTCTTCCGCCCGCGTCACCAGCCGTTCATACATATCAGGAGTAATCCAGTCGTCGCTGTCGATAAACCCAATCCAGTCCCCTTTTGCCAGCCGCAGCCCGATATTTTTCGCCCCGCCCTGATGCTTGTTTACTTCCGAATGCACCGCATGGAATTTACCCGGAAAACGGCTTTCATACTGCTTTAAGACGGAAAGGGATTCATCCGTGGAACAATCGTCCACAGCAATAATTTCATAATCCGCTATGGTTTGGTTTACCAGCGACTCAAGACAATATTCCAGTTTTCCGTCCGCAGCCATGTTATAAACGGGTACGATAATACTAAGTTTCATGATTTCCGCTTTCCTCCACCCCGTAATACCGGGCAATCTTCGTTACGGCATGAATAACGTCTTCCACATCCTGATCCGTCATACCGTAATAAAGCGGCAGAGTAATCATTTCCCCGTACAATTTCTCCGCCTTCGGACAGATTCCCTTCCGATAGCCGAGACGCTCATAATACGGGAAGTAATAGGTTGGAATATAATGCACGTTACAGCACACATTCTCCGCCGCGAGGGCATCAAAAAACTGCCGTCTTCCAATCGTTAACTTCTCCGGCACGATACGCAGGATATACAGGTGTCTTGTGGTATCCGATTCGGGAATCTCTTTTTGGAGCGTGATTTGGGGCAGCGCGCCGAACGCTTCGTTATAGCGCGCCACAATTTCCTTCCTCCGCGCCGAAAACATGGGCAGTTTGTCCAACTGGCTGATTAAGAGCGCCGCCTGGATATCCGTCATGCGGTAATTATAGCCAAGGGCTACCTGCTCATAATACCAGCTTCCTTCCGGCTCGTGCTCCATCAGGTCTGCGTTCCTCGTAATTCCATGGGAACGGCAGAGCAGCAGCTTTTCGTAATAATCCTTACTGTTGGTCAGCACTGCACCGCCTTCCCCGCCGGTAACGGTTTTCACCGGATGGAAACTGAATGTGGTCATATCCGCAATGGAGCCGTTCGCCCTTCCTTTATATTTCGTCCCGATCACATGGGCGCCGTCCTCAATCAAAACCAACCCGTGCCTGCGGCAGATGTCCAAAAGCTCGTCCTCCTCCACCGACTGTCCGGTGTAGTCCACCGCCACCACCGCTTTTGTCCGTTCCGTCACATGGGCTTCCACTTCTTTCGGGTCGATGTTGTAGGTTTCCCCGTTGATGTCGGCAAATACCGGCTTCGCTCCGCAGTACAGGGCGCAGTTTGCCGAAGCCGCAAACGTAACCGGTGTGGTAATCACCTCGTCGCCGCTGCCAACCCCTGCCGCCAGACAGGCGATATGCAGCGCCGCCGTTCCGTTGCTGCAAACCACCGCATATTCTGCCCCCGTAATGGCACAAAGTTTCCGTTCCAATTCCCCGATTTTCGGTCCGCAGGTCAGATCGCCGTTCCTTAGTACCTCCACCACCGCCTGCACATCCGCTTCATCAATATACTGGTGCCCGTAAAAGATTTTCGTATCCCTGACGGGCGTCCCGCCGCATATTGCCGGTTTCTCCATAGTTATCCCAGCCTTTCCCGTTTACTACTTTTCCAATTCCACCGTCTTTAACAGTTCCCGGATATCCTCTACGGAAAGCCATTCGGAATTATTATCCGAGCTGTAGGAAAACCCTTCCGGTACTTTCTTTCCGTTCCTGTTTACCTTCTGTTTGTCATTCCACACCACCTGCGGATATACGATAAAATGTTTGTCGTATTCATAAGTGGTAAAGGAATCCTCCGTAGTCACCATAATCTCATGGAGCTTCTCGCCGGGACGGATGCCCACTTCCCTCGTGGGATATTCCGGGTACATCGCTTTTGCCAAATCCGTAATCTTAAACGAAGGAATCTTGCTGATAAAAGTCTCGCCGCCCGTAGCTTCCTCCAATGCCTTGATAACCAGTTCCACCCCCTGGGTCAGGCTGATCCAAAAACGGGTCATCCGGTAGTCCGTCACCGGAAGCTCCGTCCCGCCGTCCTTCACGATGTTTTGGAACACGGGAATCACGGACCCCCGGCTTCCCGCCACATTGCCGTACCGCACGATGGAAAAATTAATATCTTTATTTCCCGCATAAGCGTTTGCCGCCACAAACAGTTTATCCGAAACCAGCTTGGTTCCGCCGTAAAGGTTCACCGGATTGACCGCTTTATCCGTGGACAGCGCCACCACTTTTTTCACATCGGAATCCAACGCCGCATCAATGACATTCTGCGCGCCGTGGATATTCGTCTTAATCGCTTCGTTGGGATTGTATTCACATGCCGGAACCTGTTTTAAAGCCGCCGCATGGATAACATAGTCCACTCCCTCCAAAGCCCTCTTTAACCGTTCCTTATCCCTGACATCCCCGATAAAGAACCGCAGCCGGTCCCCGTATTCCTTAAATTTCGTCGCCATCAAAAGCTGCTTGAACTCATCCCTGGAATAAATAATGATTTTCTTCGGACGGTAATGCTCCAGCACATACTTGGTAAAGCAATTTCCGAAAGATCCGGTTCCGCCGGTGATTAATATTGTTTTATCGTTTAACATGTTACTTCCTCCTGCAATCCATTTGTGCATTTTTCCGTATTTTCCAAAATATATCCGGAAGGTATTTCCTTAGTCTTTCCATAATTTGCAATCTTCAACGCACAGTATAGCATAAAATGCGGAAAATGACTATACCCTATATGATGGAGAATGGCCGGACGCACAGGAGGGCGTTTTATGCGGGGCGGCGGCAGCAGGATTCTTTATTATGTATACTCCTTGTAACAACCGTTGGGGTTATTCGGATTTGCAATAATGCTGGTGTAATTCGCATATTTTTTGCCGTATTCGCTCTATTAGTTCCGCAGGTTCCAATACAGTGGCGTTTCTGCCAAATGGCAATATAAAATCGGCAACCCATTCCAAAGCGGCATGGTTTATATCCATATCGATAACCCCGCCGCCTGTCGGAAATATTTTTAATCCGCTTGCAAGCAGGCATTCGCTTTCGCATCGTTTAACGCCGATATCCGTCAGTTGGATTTTCATGTGGCAGTCGTTTTCCACCTCTGTTTTATCAAGATATTCCTGAATAGACGCAGGGACGGAATATTTCCCTTTCGGGCAGGGCTTTTCCTCTATGATTTCCCGGATACGGTCAACCCGGAATACTCTGATTTGCTTTGCAGTTGTACAATAGGCGGGGCAATACCAGAGTCCGTTCATGGCATATAAGCCAATTGGTATCATTGTGCGCGTACTTTCAGAATATGTGGACGAATACCGTATTGTTGCGGCATGACGGTTTACGGCAATCAAAAATATTTCTTTAAGCAATGGCGAATCACAATGCCTGTCCGGAATCCAGAATACTACCTTGTTTTGAATCTGCATGATATTGTTCTGCACATCTAAGGGCAGACAATTCAAGAATTTTTTTAAGACGGATACGGTTTCCTGCTCAAAAGGCAAGTCACGGTAATACTGCAAGGCCTGACAGGCAAAAAATATAGCTTTCGCCTCGCTTTCCGAAAAAGCAATGGGCGGTAAAATACGCTCTTTCAATATATGATACCCACCCGCCGCCCCAACTTCGGAGTAAAGCGGAAAGCCAGCTTGTTCTAATTCCTGTAAGTCACGCAATATGGTTCTTTTTGATACGGAAAATTCATCTGCCAATTCACCGGCCGTAAAATGCTTTTTTGCATTGATTGTTATCATCATTTGAATAAGCCGTTCTGCTTTTGACATTTTTAACTCCTTTCCGAATGATGACAATCTTTGTCACTATTTTATGATATACTATTTATATTCCTAATGCAATATGACACTAAAACGAAACCATGAAAAGAAAAAGGAGAATACCGTATGGAAAAAATGATGTACCTGATGATGATCGCGAAAAGCAAGACCTATCGTAAAATGACAAAGCAGGCAGTTACGGAACACGTTGCAAACATAAGAAAGCTGGACGACGAAGGAAAGCTGGAAATCTGCGGTGTGTTTCATGGCTATCCGGGAATGGCGGGGATGTATATCCTAAAAACGGACAGCCGTGAAGAAGCGGAAGAAATTTGCAAGGCGGAGCCGCTGGTAACGGGAGGATATGCAACCTATCAATTAGTTGGCCTGCAGATTGCAAACCGGGAAAACAATTACCTGCTGTAAAATTTTTACCGGGCAGACAAAACACACCTTCTCATTCAAACTCATAAACGCTCCAAAGGGATTTCTGCGAAACCAAACGGTAATCCTTAAGGTTTTCGCTGGATTCCAATATCATGCGCAGGCTTTCTTCCTTCGTATCGTAGTCTGCGGCATATACAATCAGTTTCCCGCTGCCGCGGATTACCTCATCGGTAATCCGCTCCTTATTTCCCTCGCTGGCGAAATATATCCGTTCATACTCCATCAGTTCCTGGGAACGCCACCAGACATGATAAGGCGTTGCGTCGTTATAAAGGACAACTACCGGTACCTGTGCATTTTCCTTCGCGTAAGCCACGTCCTCCTGCTCCTCCTCGTACAGGAAAATGATTTTGCCGGACGCAATCTCATGAACATCCCCCACAAGCAGCAGGAAACAAAGCAGTATGCCGCCTGCCGCGGCAAGACGCCCCGGCGCTTTGCCGTTTTCCCAATCCAACAGCCGGACGAGTTCCTCCCACAAACCGGATAACGCCGCCACCGTCAGCAGCATGATAATCCCATACACCGGAAGCTGGTAACGGTTGGAAGTTTCGTACAATAAAAGCGCCGTTTTGGATACCGTAAAGAAATAACCGCAGACCGCAAACAACAGCAGAAAATATACGCTTGCCACCGTCTTTTCCGCACCGGTTTGGGCACGGGTTCCTCCTGCCTTTTCCGCCTGCCGCCACTTCCAATATACCATGACACCCATCACGGCAAAGACCGCAAACCACAGCCCAAAATAACCGTCAAACAGGTATTCATCCGCCAATCCCAGGAAAAAACCAAGCCGTTCGTCCGTATTCGCCGCATCCAGAAATTCGGAGACCGCCCCCGTCCCGCGGTATCCCCGGAAAATATGGGCAAGGCTCGCCGGATAACTGAAAACTGCCAGCAAAAGGGAAATGCCGCAGGCAGCGCCATATTTCACACAAGGTACCACACATTTCCCCAAAGCCGCTCTCCGTAAGACAAATCCCCCGCCCCGCCAATATTGGAATCTGTGGCTGCCATTCTCTTTCCGCCCCACACAAGGTGCCAGATTCCACAGGCAGTATCCCACTGCCATAAAAAACAGGAAAATGATGTAATAATACTGGGTCAGAAAACCGAGATAATTCACAACCATCAAAGGGAAAAGGAATTTCTTCCGCCCCAATACCGCACGCACATGCAGGCAGGCGCACAGCAGGATGAACACGGTCAGCCATTCGTACATGCGGATAAACATAACGCCCGAAATAATGACCGGATTGAAGCCATGCACCGCCGCAGTCACAAAAGCCAATCCCCTATTCCGCCCCGTCACCATATACGCAAGCCAGGAAAGCAGTATAAAATTCAAAACAAACGCCACAATATTCACGCCGATTCCCAACCATTTGCTGAACACGCCGGGAAAAAGGGAACACGCCGTATGCAGGATAAAATAGAAAAACGGCGGGTGTACATCCCACGACTGCACCGTTGCCACCAAACCGTAACGGAACCCTTCCCCCGGCAGGACCACAAACTCATTGCGGAAAGTATCCCTGTCCACCCATTCCCTGTCCGGCTCGTACAACCCTGCGGTACGGTTGGTGGAATAAAACGAATAGTATTCATCCTCGTGGAATCCCGCTTTCTTTCCCCCGAAATAAACCATGGTCAGCACCTGCGAGATAAGAAGCAGTGCAAATGCCGCCAGCCATATTCTTTTTTCCGCTTTTCCCCCTAATTTTCCGCTACGTTCTTCCATGGCATTCTTTCCGTCTCTTTCCGTCCCGCGCATCTTTCCGTTTTATCCCCTTGCTTCGCTGTATTTCCTTATCTTGTTATTTTATTTCCTGCTTATTCTATTTCCTGCTTATTCTATTTCCCGTGTATTCTATTTCCTGCCTGTTCTATTTCCCGCTTCTGCGCTCCGCCAATCCCATCTTCCAGGCATGTACCTGCCGTACCGTCTTCGGCGCCACCGTCATCAGAAGCAGATAAACTTTGTGTTTTCTGTTCAAATACCGGTTCCCAAGCGTATCCGGCACATGTCTGCGCAGGTATTTTTTCACGGAAACGTAAAACGCATCGCCGGAAACCATCCTCCCTACCGGAATATGCAGCAGGTAATCCAACCGCTGGTACAGTCCGAACCGTACCGCTTCCTCCCGCAGGGCGGGATAGTGGGCCGCAACCGTCCGCTCCACAAAATCCGCATTGTTGACAATATCCACAAATACCCTTGAAAATTCATCCTTTGATTTTTTTCTCGTATTGCTGCCCGTCCGGTAATACACATGATAATCCTGCTGCGGCAATACCGCTATCCCGTCGATTTCCGAAAGCATTTCCACCAGCAGGTGAAAGTCTTCGTTTAATTCCCCCTCCGGGAATCCTCGCCCATCCAAAAGGGTACGGTCCGTCAGCTTCGTGCAGTAGGAGCAGTCTCCCCGGTGCAGGAGCAGTTCCCGCAGGAACGTTTCCGACGGACAGGTATAGGCTTCCTCTGGAGGCGTACAGACATCGGGCAGCCGGTTTCCCCCCTCGCCGATTTCATCCCTGGAAACCTGGGCGATGCGCACCCGGTCCCGGCGGATGCTTTCCATCAGCCTTTCATACATCCCGGGTTCAATAAAATCATCGCTGTCCACGAACCCGATATACCGCCCTTTGGCATTACGGATTCCAAGGTTTCTCGCCGAGGACGAACCGCCGTTCGGTTTATGGAAGACCCGTATCCTGTCATCCGTTTCCGCCAGCCTGTCCACCAGTTGTTCCGTCCCGTCGTCGGAACCGTCGTCCACCAACAGTATTTCCAGATTCCGGTAAGTCTGGCTGCGGATGGAATCCACGCACCGCGGAAGGCAGTCCATAATATTGTAAACCGGTACGATAATGCTAATCAGCTCTTGCTCTTTCATACGAATACCCCCGCAGGCAGTCCGCATACCAAAATACGATTTCCGCAATATGGCGGAGGTCCCCCTCCCTTCCGATGCTGCGCCACTGTTCTTTATATGCCATGAACCAGCGTTCCAAACGTCCCGCCAGGGCAAAGGCTTCTTCCTTTTCCCATTCCATGTGCCGCTCCCTGCGCTGCATCATGGCTCCCACGTAATTCCATAAACGGATGGCTTCCCCCGCAAGCTCAAGCAGCGCCGTAAGCTCCCTTGTGGGCGCATCCATGGACACCGCGGTACGCTTTATTTCACGGACTATCCCCCGTAATTCCGTGTCCGCTCCTGCCGCCTTTTCCCCGGCATCCGCAAGCATGGTTCCGAGCAGAGGCATATCGCTTTCTTTCCAGCGTCCAAGCGCATGTTTTTCATAATAAATGTCGGCTGCCCACCAGTTAAACAGGGACTGTCCTGCCATCCTTGCCATCAGCTCTGCCGTCTGTTCCGTCGTATCCCCGTATTCCAACCGTGAAATCTGCCGGTTGATTTCCCCAAATCCGATTTCCTGCCCGTTCCATGAAAAAGCAGCCCCGTATATCATCCCCGGCACGGAAAATTCAGGATGGTTCACATGCCCGAAGTCACCCCAGTCCGTGTTCAGGATTCCCTCCACACCGTATTTCTTCCCATACCCGCACATTTTCGTAATATTGGAATAAGAATCTTCCAAACGGTTCATCCAATGGTTCCAGCCGCACACTGCGGGACACAGATACTGCACCGCCCCTGCCTGCGCCATGGCACGGCATTCGTCCTCCTTCTGGTCCGCTTCATACCCCCACGTCAGGCACAGCGTTTCCTGCGGAAGCTGCGCAATCAACTCCGGTTCCCGGCAGACTATGTCGCCGAAAAACATCGGCTGCTTTCCCTGCCCTGCCAAAAACTCACACAGTTCTTTTACGTAACGGATATACAACGTTCCCGTTCCTTCCCGTCCGGCGGCTTCCTTTGATTTCTCACATCCAAGGTCAAACGTTTCGTCCGCACAGATATTGAATTTCCCCGAGGAAAACAGCGCCCCGTATTCGGCAAGCATATCCTTAATCAACGGCAGCACACGCCCGTCCATGGTATTGACGGTATGATGGCACATCCTTGCTTCAAAGGAAAAAGGCTCCTCCCAGGAACCGCTCCGCTCGCAAAGTTCCCCGTAACTGCGCGTGGAAAGAAGTGTATACAGATGCCCGAAGCTCGCTAAGGCCGGTACCAGCTCGATATGCAGACTCTTGCAGTACTTGTCCAGTTCCAAAATATCCTCCGCCGTCAAAGGCGTCTCGTCCCGCCACATTTCCGTAAGGCGGCGGAACAGGTACGTATGCTCCACATAAAGCTGGAGCTGGTTGATTTTATAGCGGCTAAGCCGGTCCGCCACCTTCTTTAAATACGGAAGCGTCAGCACCCTTCCCCTCGTTTCGTCCAGGAAGTATCCCCGGTTCTTCCTGTCCGGGGCATCCAGAATTTCCATGCATTCCAAAAGACCGCCGCACTGCGCCGCTATCTGGCATAAGGTCTGTACGCCGTAAAGCACTGCCGCCCCGTCGCCTCCCGCAACTACGATTCCGTCTTCCCCGATTTGCAGCCGGTATTCCTGCGGCTCCAGTTCCGGTGCCACCGTCAGGAAGATACCGCTGTCTCGCCGTTTTCCCTTGACCACCGCACAGGTAATCCCGGTGCTTTCCCGCATTCCTTTTTGCAGGACGGACGCGTAAACGGTACCATGTTCTCCCTCATTTTCCTTCATGCTTTCATCTATGGTAATCACGCTTTCCCAGGTAAGTTCATAAACGCCCTGCCGTTTCTCCAATTTTTTCGGTTTCGGTAATAAATACATGGTATCCCTCCCATATCATTTCGTCAAGTACCGCAGTGCTCCCCGGCTACACCTGCAGTGCCCGCATTTTATAAAATTCACCCTGTTTCGCCATCAGTTCGTCATAACTGCCAAATTCCAACAGCCCGCCTTCGCCTACCACCGCAATCTTATCCGCATTGCGTATGGTGGAAAGCCGGTGCGCCACGATTAAAGTAGTCCGGTCTTTCACCAGCCGTTCCACGCTGTCCTGGATTTTCTTTTCGGAAATGGTATCCAGTGCGGACGTGGCTTCATCCAAAATAAGTATTTTCGGATTGCGCACAAAAGCTCTGGCAATGGAAATTCTCTGCCGCTGCCCGCCGGACAGGTTCGCCCCGTGCTCCGTCACCTTCGTCTCCACGCCCTCCGGCAGGGATTCAATAAAATCCTCCAGGTTCGCCGCCTTTATGATTTCCCTTAAAGTATCCCCGCTGATATCCGGCGCGCCGTATGTAATGTTTTCCCGGATGGTACCGGTAAACAGGATAGGTGTCTGCGGCACAACCGCAATATGCTGTCTGTAACTCCTAAGGTCAAAAGTACCGATATCCCTCCCGTCAATAAGAATCTGCCCGGAATTAGCCTTTAAAAACCCGATAACCAGATTCAGCACCGTGGTTTTCCCCGCCCCCGAAGCGCCCACAAAGGCTATGGTTTCCCCTGCCTTCACGGAAAAATCCATATGGCGGATGACCGGATGGTCCGCATTTTTAAACCGGAAGCAGACGTCACGGAACTCGATATCGCCCTTTACTTCCTTTATTTTCTGCTTATTCCCCGTTTCCTCCACATCGGCGCAAAGCAGGATATCCCCCACGGAATTCACGGATTCCAGCCCTTTTGCAATCACCGGAAGCAGACCGATGATATTGCTGACCTGATTGACAATGGTGGAAAAATACGTTTGGTACATCACCACGTCGCCGGGCAGAATCTTCCCTTTTGCAGCCAAATACCCGGTAAAGGCAAGGCAAATGACCTGAAAGCTCTGGAATGCCACCCAACTGATGGAGCCGAAATAAGACTGGATGATATCCAGCCGGAACCCCCGCTGAGATCGGAAGAGCGTCGTGTAGGGAAAGAGTGTAGATCTC
>CAJUMD010000010.1 GCA_910587275.1 uncultured Kineothrix sp. | reverse complement strand
CTATGTAATACGTGGGTTCAAATAGTACATTTTATTTTGCGACAGTTCCTTAGCGATGCCAGAACCATTGACAAACGCATCCTGTTTATTACCTATGCCGGCTTGGATGACCAAAGCCTTTCCCGCATTCAGGATTTAGTACGGCAATATTGTACCTTTGAACGAATTTACCTGCAGAAAGCGTCTGCAGCAATTTCCAGTAATTGCGGTCCGGGGTCGTTTGGCCTTATGTTCATGAGGAAAAACGAAGCTGCCATTTCCTTTTCGGATATGTCCAAGGCGGAGTAAATCCTTATCCGCCAAACGCAGAAAACCGCCCTCCCGGAGCGTATTTGAAAATTCATTCCTGCAATTTTCAAATACGCTCCGGGAGGGCGGTTTCCGTAACCGGTTACAGCATCTCCTTAAGCAGCCGGTTCACCATCCCCGGTTCCGCCTTTCCTTTCATCGCCTTCATGGTCTGTCCCACTAAAAAGCCGATAGCCTTCTCCTTCCCGTTACGGTAGTCCTCCACCGACTTTGGATTCGCCGCGATAACATCTTCCACCGCACTGCGCAACGCCCCCTCATCACATACCGTTTTTAACCCCTTTTCCTCCACATATTTTTCCGGGTCGGTATCTTCTTCAAACATTACCTCAAAAACCTCTTTTGCCACGGTACTGTTAATCGCCCTTTCATCGGTCAGCCGGATTAATCCGGCAAGATGTTCCGGCGAAAAACGGATATCTTCCGGTTCCATGCCCTTTTCTTTTAACAGGCGCAGCGTCTCCACCATCAGCCAGTTGGATACCTTCTTGGGCTGACCGCACAGCTTCACGGTTTCCTCGAACAAATCCGCCATGTGTTTGGAGCCGGTGATGATTTCGATATCATAATCGGGGATACCGTATTCCGTTTTATAACGCGCCATTTTCTCCGTGCGGAATTCCGGCTGTGCCGCTTTGATTTGCGCCAGCCATTCATCGCTTACCGCCACGGGAACCAAATCGGGGTCCGGGAAATACCGGTAATCCCGGGCATCCTCCTTGCTCCTCATGGCATAGGATTCCCCTTTCGCATCGTCCCAGCGCCTTGTCTCCTGCACCACTTTCTGTCCCGCTTCCAGCAGTTCAATCTGTCGTACCTTTTCCCCTTCAATGGCGTTTGCAATGGCACGGAAGGAATTGAGGTTCTTCATCTCCGTCCGTGTCCCGTATCCGGCCGCCCCTGCTTCCCTGACGGACAGGTTCACATCCGCCCGCATGGAACCTTCCTGCAGTTTGCAGTCGGAAGCCCCCAGGTATTGGATCATCATCCGCAGCTTTTCCAAATAGGCGATGACTTCCTCCGCGCTTCTCATATCCGGCTCGGAAACAATCTCAATAAGCGGTACACCGCTGCGGTTATAATCCACCAGCGAGCAATCCTCCCATTCGTCATGAATCAGCTTACCCGCATCCTCCTCCATGTGGATTTCATGGATGCCCACCGTCTTCTTTCCCGTCTCCGTTTCGATTTCCACGCAGCCGTCCCTGCATATGGGCAGGTATAACTGGGAAATCTGGTAATTCTGCGGGTTATCGGGATAAAAGTAATTCTTACGGTCAAATTTGCAGTACCGCGTAATGGTGCAGTTCGTGGCAAGCCCCACCGCCACGGCATATTCTAACACTTTCCTGTTCAGTACCGGAAGGGAACCCGGCATCCCCGTGCAGACCGGACAGGTATGGGTATTTGGCGCGCCGCCGAATGCCGTGGAACAGCCACAGAATATTTTCGTTTTCGTGGCAAGCTCCACATGAACCTCCAAACCGATGACCGTTTCGTATTGTTTTGCCATACTCTTTCACCCTTCCTTTCCTTCCGGTACCGTTACGCTTCCGTTTTCCGGAAACGGCGTTCCAAACTCCCCCCTCGCCTTTTCATAGGTGTATGCCGCACGGATTACCGTTTTCTCCTGAAAACAGTCCCCGATGAGCTGTAATCCTATGGGCAGCCCTTCCGTATCCTTCCCGCAGGGCAGGCTGACGGCGGGAAGCCCTGCGAGGTTCACCGCTATGGTATAAATATCGCCCAAATACATTTTTACCGGATCTGCCAGACTTTCTCCCAGCTTCGGCGCGGTGGTGGGAGCCACGGGACCAAGAATCAGGTCGTAACCGGAAAACGCGCGGTCAAAAGCCTTTTTGATTAACGCTTTTACTTTCAGCGCTTTTAAATAATAGGCATCATAATAGCCCGAACTCAAGACAAAAGAGCCAAGCATAATCCTGCGCTTAACTTCCGCACCGAATCCCTCGGAACGGGATTTCTTATACATGTTGTGCATGCCGGTATATTCCCCCGTACGGTATCCGTATTTGATGCCGTCAAACCGTTCCAGGTTGGAACTGGCTTCCGCCGCCGCAATGGTGTAATAGGCAGGAACCGCATATTCCACAAGGCTTAAGTCAAATTCTTCCACCACGGCGCCTTTTTTTGCCAAAATTCCTGCCGCCCTGCGCACTGCTTCCGCCACGTCCGCATCCAGCCCGCCGCCGAAATAATCCCTCGGAATGCCGATGCGCATCCCCTGCACATCCTCTGTCAGTGCAGAAGTAAAATCCGTATCTTTCCGGGGTACGGAAGTAGAGTCTTTTTCGTCATGGGACGCAATCGCCTCCAGCATAACCGCACAGTCCGTCACGTCTTTACTGATGGGACCAATTTGGTCCAGGGAAGAACCGTAGGCAATCAGCCCGTAACGGGAAACCGTCCCGTAAGTCGGCTTCATGCCAACCACCCCGCAGAAAGACGCCGGCTGGCGGATGGAACCGCCCGTATCGGAGCCAAGGGCGGCAAAGCATTCTTCCGCCGCCACCGCCGCCGCCGAGCCGCCGGAAGAACCTCCCGGAACCCGTCCTGCATCCCATGGATTTCGTGTGATGCCGTAAGCGGAAGTTTCCGTAGTGGAACCCATGGCAAACTCATCCATGTTCGTTTTCCCGATGACAAGCGCCCCCGCCTTTTCCAGATTCCGCACCGCTTCCGCCGTATACGGGGGAATAAAGTTTCCCAGGATTTTCGAGGAACAGGTGGTCAACAGTCCCCTGGTACATAAATTATCCTTCACTGCAACGGGAACGCCCGCCAACGGTCCCGCCAGGTCCCCGCTGTCGATACTCCGCTGGATCTCCTCCGCCTTTTTTAAGGCGGCTTCCCGGTCTACCGTCACATAGCAGTGGTATAACCCTTCGCGTTCTTCCATGCTGTCAAACATTGCCTGTGCCGCCTGCATCACCGTTACTTCTTTTGTCTTTATTTTTGCGGCAAGCCCTGCCGCCGTCAACTTCCGCAGCTCCATCCGTCCATCCTCCTTACTCAAACGTGCGGGGAACCATAAACATCCCGTCTTTTTCCCCCGGGGCGTTTTGCAGCATTTCCTCCCGCATGTCGCCGTTTGTCACCACATCCTCACGGAATACATTCTGCACCGCAAACACATGGGACATGGGTTCCACGCCTTCGGTATCCAGTTCCCCCAGCTTGTCAATATAGTCAAGCATCCGCCCCATATCCTTCTTCGCCGCTTCCTTTTCTTCACCCGAAAGTTCGAGCTTTGCCAAAATCCCCACATACTCAATCGTTTCGTCACTGATACTATTCGCCATTTCCTTACCGCCTTTCCCCCTGTTACGGGACAAATCCAAACTGTTTAATCCCTGACCTTTATATGCACTTCCCGAAGCTGCTTTTCCGTCACGTCATTCGGTGCTCCGCACATTAAGTCCTGCGCCGAACCGCTCATGGGAAACGCGATTACCTCGCGGATGTTTTCTTCATTGCGCAACAGCATGATTATGCGGTCCACGCCCGGGGCCATACCCGCATGGGGCGGCGCACCGAACCGGAATGCCTGGTAAAGCGCCCCGAATTTCTTTTTCAGCGTTTCCTCGTCATATCCCGCAATCTCAAATGCCTTCACCATCACCTGCATGTCGTGGTTACGTACCGCGCCGGAGGACAGTTCCACGCCGTTGCAGACGATATCATACTGGTACGCCAGAATATCCAGCGGATTTTCCTCTTCCAACGCTTTTAAGCCCCCCTGAGGCATGGAAAACGGGTTATGGGTAAAACCGATTTGCTTCGTTTCCGCGTCCAGCTCATACATCGGAAAGTCATTCACATAACAGAAGCGGTAGGCATTTTTCTCACACAGGTCCAACCGGTTCCCCAGTTCCACCCGTATCTGCCCGGCATAATAGTTCGCCCGCTCCTCCCTGTCCGCAATGAAAAAGATAGTATCCCCTGCCCCCAGCCCTGCCAGTTCCAAAAGTTCCTTTTTCTTTTCCTCCGGAATAAACTTATCAATGGGGCCCTTATAGGACAAATCCGGTCCCACTTCCAAGTATCCCAAACCGCCCATACCAAGGGAAACTGCAAAGGACAGCAATTTTTCATGGAATCCTTTGGACATCTGTTCCCGTACCCGGATCGCCCTGACCGTCTTCCCGATAAAGGGCTTGAACGTACATTCCTGGAAAAATGCCGTCACGTCAAGGATTCGCAAAGGATTACGCAAATCCGGTTTATCCGTACCGAATTCCAGCATCGCCTGCCGGTAACTGATAACCGGATACGGAGCTTTTGTCACCGTAAATCCTTCCGGCGCAAATTTTTCAAACGTTGCCGAGAGTACTTCTTCCCCCACACGGAACACATCCTCCTGCGTGGCAAAGCCCATTTCAAAATCCAACTGGTAAAATTCCCCGGGCGAGCGGTCTGCCCTGGCATCCTCATCCCGGAAACAGGGGGCAATTTGGAAATACCGGTCAAACCCCGACACCATCAATAACTGTTTATACTGCTGAGGCGCCTGCGGCAAAGCATAAAATTTTCCTTTGAACTTCCTGGAAGGGACGATATAATCCCTCGCTCCTTCCGGCGAGGACGCACAAAGGATAGGAGTCTGTATCTCCAAAAATCCAAGTTCCGTCATTTTCTCCCTCAGATAAGCAATTACCTGCGAACGGAAGATAATGGCATCCTTCACTTTCTTATTACGCAAATCCAAATATCGGTATTTCAGCCGGACTTCCTCCCGCGTCTCCCTGGAAGTCATCACTTCAAAGGGAAGCTGCCCGTAAACCCTGCCTAAAATATCGATGGAACCGGCTTCCAGCTCTATGGTTCCCGTCGGTATCTTCGGGTTATAGGTTTCCTCGTCCCTCTGTCGGATGATGCCTTCTACCGAAACCGAAATTTCCTTTGCCAGCTCTTTTGCAATCCCTTTTAAGAGCTGTGCATCCCGCACCACCACCTGCAGTGTTCCGTACATATCCCGCAAATCCACGAAAGACACGCCGCCATGGTCGCGGATATTCTCCACCCAGCCCGCTGCCCGTACCGTCTTACCGATATAGGCTTCATCCAGCTCTTTTACAATCACATCCCGGTACCTGTTTTTCATCTCCATACGATTCTGCCTCCCTTAATGATAAAATATGTTCCGTTTTCCCCTACTCCGCGCGCCCAATGCGCCGCTTTGGCGGCACACTTCTTCTGCATGGGGCTGTGCATAAAAAAATCCCGGAACACAGTCTCCTGCATTCCGGGACGGATAAACAATTTCTATACCCGCGGTACCACCCGCATTGACAAGCCGACATCTCCATCAAGATGTGTGAACCGCCTTGCCCACTTTTACACTTAACGCGTGTCACGTATTCCCCTAACGCCTGACCGGTCCAATATCTGCCCGGCGGTTCGGAAAATCTGCTCCGGAGTGTTCCCTTCATTACTTCCCACGAACAGCGCTCTCAGTCGGTGACGCCGTATTCCTGTCGCTTTTCATAACAAGAGTCTCCTTCAATGCATTTACCATTGCTTTTTTGATGTGAAAATATTAGCACATCTTTTTTTTGATTGCAAGAGGTTTTTATATTTTTTTGCCCCTTAAAAAATCTTTCATTCACTGATCCAATCAGGCTCCTCATATTTATGGGGACCTACCGCATAACCGCCCTTATATTTTACCGTCACATACAGAGTCTCTTTCCCCTTTACAAGTTTCACATAACAAACCCCGTCTTCAAACTTATCCGTAATGTCAATTTTTTGGTCAAACCAATAAATCCAAACTGAACCGTCGTCTTTATACTCCACATCCGGCATCATCAGGTGCTCCATAAGTTCTTCCTCCGATATGGGTATTTCGCTTCCGTCCGGCGCAAGCGCAACGCCTCCGCCAGCCATGCTTTTTACATTTCCGTCGGCATCCGTATACTCCATACTGTAAGTTCCGTCCCCGTCAAATTGAACCGTGGCATCCGTACAGTCCCCGCGTATCCATAGCTGAACGGTACGCTGGATTCCTCCTACGTCCATCGCGTATGCAACGGTAGCGCTCGCCATAAATATCATACAGCCGGCAATAGATGCCGCCACTGTTCCCATAATATGCCGTCTTTTCATTTTTTTCATTTTTTCCACCTCCAAAGAAAATCCGTCAGATATACAAACTGCAGAAAATGCCATTTTGTATTTTTCCTTATTCGTCATCTTCCCAGCCCTCCTTTAATGTATTCCGAAGCAGCATTCTTCCCCGTGACAACCTGACTTTTACATTCCCTTGTGTCAGCTTTAAGATATCCGCAATTTCATTCACGGAATAATCCTCATAATAAAACAGGTGAATCACGATACGATACTTTTCAGGCAGACCCATTACCGCCTCGAACAGCCCGGAAGACTCCTCTGACTCAAACGTCAGAGTCTGCATGTAATCCTCCAATGGCAATGTGTTTTTCCTGAAAAAAGTATTGACTTTGTTTTTTGCTTTGTTGATTGCCACCCGGATCAGCCATGCCCGTATATGCTGCTCCGATACAAACTCCTTTTTTTGTGCCCAGTACTGGATAAAGGTGTCCTGCACAACATCTTCGGCGTCCTGCGTGTTTTTACATACGCTAAAAGCCATAACATAGAGGTTGTTCCGGTATTTTTCGATTAGCATCTCTACTGACGGTTTCATAAATAAATATGCTCCTTTTTCTTTTGAAAAGCCTTTCACTGATAATACAAATGAAACTGCCGAAAGGTAACAGCATAAAAAAATTTTTTCTTTATCAGCTAACCGCTATCCCGCAAGACTTTTCCGCCGCCATCCGTTCATATTCCCCCGCTTCCGCTTCCAGCCCGCTGCGGCGGTAGCATTCCGCCAGCCCAAGCAGCGCTTTTTCTCCGCCGCTGCGGATATCCAGTATGCTTTCGGTCTCAAACGCCGCATTATAAAACCATATTGCCGCCTCATTGTCATCCGCCGCATCCGCATAATGATACGCCAGCTCCAAACAAATTTCCGCACAGCTCCCGCAGGCAACCGCCTTCATGGCATACTTAAAAAATCCGGGAATATCCCCCCGGAATCTCGCCGCTTTCGCCGCCACGCAAAATGCTTTTTTTAATTCCGTTTCCGAATGCCCTTCTTCTGCGCATACTTTTTCAAAATATTCCCCCGCCCGAAGGAAATCCTCCCGTTCACCTGCAATAAACAATTCCCGCGCATACAAATCCATCAGGCGCCCCGACAAGCATCCTTCCCTGCTGCAGATTCTCCCAAATGCCGCCAAATCCCTTTTGGCATGGCTTTCCTCCTGCTCATGGCGGATTTCGATATCACTGTCAAATACCACAGGCTGCGTCCGTACCGTCTCATGAATCGGGTCAATCCACGTAAACGTCCGTATCCGCTTAAACAGCTTCGGACGGTATTCCCTGTCATAATTATATACCGAGCCGAATTTTAATTGATTGCAGTAATACATCTGTACGATTTCGATTTCCGGCATCAGGCTGTCTTTCAGCAGGCGGAAACGCTCCCTGTTGGCTTCATCCAATACCTCATCCGCATCCGCAGAATAAATATATTCCTTTGTCGCCTTGGAAAAAGCGAAATTACGTGCGGCCGCAAAATCATCCACCCACTGGAAACCGTATATTTTATCCGTATAACGGGCAGCGATGTCCCTTGTTTTATCCACGGAACCGGTATCCACGATAATGATTTCATCCACCAGGTCCCGCAGGCAGGACAGACAGCGGTCCAAAATTTTTTCCTCATTTTTCACTATCATGCACAACGTTATGGTAATCATATTTTCCCTACTCCTTATCCATCCATATGTCAAAACCGTAATACCGCATTTATTATAACATAAAATGCGGGCGGACACACCTGCATTGTGTCACGCCCAATATTTCTCCGCCAAATCCTCCGTGCGCCGTCCGATTTGCCGCAGCAATTCCCCTGCCTCCCTGTCTCCGCAAGCATATTCCTTCATTAACCGGCCCTCCTCAAAGCACAATTCATCATGCAGCGGCATATATTCCGCAAGCAAAAACAGTGCGAACTCCAGCGCACGGTTTTCTCCGTACACCCTGGGACCTTCTTCGTTATAATACTGCTCCAGCACTACCACCCTTCGTTCTTTGACCGCAGCAATAATGGCGTCTTTCTCGCACTTTTCCGCCAATACAATCATTTTAGACAAGCCAAACCACTGCGAGTTCACCGTCCCATGGGAATCGCTGCTGCCTACAACCGGCACCGCACACCCTTCTTCCCTCATCTGCTGCCACAGACTGACCTGAAGCTGGTTTTCCGCCAAAGACTGTCCGCAGGTAAGTTCCAGCGCGTCGAAGGGATGTGTCTTTAGCAGGTACCGGTACATCGTTCTGGATATATGATACGCTTCCTCCTGAATCCAACAGGGATGCGCCATAACCGACATGCCGCCGGCCTCCCGTATCTTCCGGTATACCCATACCAAAGACGCATATTCCCTGGTATTGACCTGCGGCGGAATATGCAGTTCCTGTTCAATGAAATCCACTTCCCGTTCGTATTGCTCCGGATTTTTCCTGAAAAGATCATTGATGCTGTAATCCCCTCCGAAATGGATGGTATGGCTGTTGTTTCCGGGCGGATGCACTTCTTCTCCGCGGAATAACCGGAAACTCATGGGGATTGCTTCATATGCCCGTATTGCTTCCAGCGACGGTCCGTATTGCCCGTGATCCGTAACGGACAGGAAGTCAAATCCCGCTTTTCTGTAATTTGCCGCCACAATGGCAGGTCCCTCCGCCCCGTCAGACCGGCAGGTATGGCAGTGCATATCGCCCCGGAACGGGCGCAGCCTGAAAAAATCCGGATGCAGCGCATAAATCCGCAGTTCACAGCACAGTACCCAAATTTCTCCTTCCTGTTTCTGTAAAAGCACGGCATACTGCTGCTCACCGGACAGGTGGCAGGAAAAATGCAATGCACCGTCCTTATAAACCACATCTGCCATCTGACAATCATGCTCCTGCAAATGGAGCAGCCTGTCATTCATAGGCACCAGCTTTATCCGGTATTTCCCGGCACCCTCAAACGCCACGTGCTCCCCCAGCGCCCGGATTGTCACCACAGACTTAGATTCCGTGCTCAGCACCTTGGGGAAAATATCATAATATTCCAATACAGCTTTCATGCCTCCCAATTTTCTCCTTTCTCTGCATACCGATTTTTAATCCGTTCCCTCTCCGTAAATATCTTTTCTGTTCCGTTTCCAGTTCTTAATTGCCCCAATACAGCACAACCCTCCGGCTGCCGCACAGACACACCATACAATCTGAGTATCCGTCCATCCGGCGTATTCCATCGTATAACCGAACAGGACACTGGCTGCCGCACTGCCCAGATAAGTTACGGCATTCATCATACCCGATACCGTGGCGACCCTCCCCTCTTTTCCGAAATGCAGCGGCAGAAGACTGACCAATACGGTATTGACCGCCACCATCATGCTGGTCACCATGGCAAAAAGAATCACCGTACCATACAGAGAGTTCCCACCCCCTCCCAGCATACACAAAAAGCCGCCCAGTGACAGCAAATAGCATATGGCTCCCACCACAGCCTCATTTTGGAAAAGATGCCTGTTCGCCGTCTGCGCAACAGGAATACCGCACAGATTGACCACGGGCAGCGCCATAGCAAGCAAAGCCGAAAAAGACGACGCAAGGGCAAACTTCTCCGTCAGGTACGTGGGAATCCAAGTCGTCAGACCGTCCTTCAGAACCCCGTGGAGAAAGGCCGCCATCGTCAGACAAAGCAGCCCGGAGGAAACCGCCGCCGTCTTTTTCCGCTTATTTTGCTTATATGGCGCGTCCCGCTGCCGCGGCTCTTTCTCCCGCGGCGACACGGTCCGTTCCACTGCGGCTGTCAAAACAAACCACAAGGCAGCCACTCCTGTCAACCATATACCCGCCGAAAGGAAACACCATTCCCAGCTTCCCGTTTGCAAAATGACCGCATTGACCAGATATGTACACAGCATCCCTGCCGGACTGCTAAATGAGAGCAGCAGAATAATCTTAACCGAACAGCCGGCATTGACCTGGCTCGTCACAAGGCGCACCATAGGCGGCCAAATCATTGCCTGCAGCAGCCCGTTTACAAACCACATCCCCCGCATCCCGGATACTGTCCCTGCCGCCGGGAAAAGGATATTGACAAGCGCGCTTCCAAGCAGCCCGGTTCCGACCATCCATCTGGCGGGGATTCTGTCGCCAAGAAGACCGCTGGGATACTGTCCGATTCCATAGGCCAGGTAAAAGGCTGCCGCCACACTACCCAACTGCCCTTTTTCCCACAATCCCGTCTGCAGCATCTCACTCATGCCGGCGGAAAAATTCAACCGGCCCAAATAAATTGAGAAATAGGCAATCCAACATACGGCTCCTAACAGTATCTCCCTGCCGCCCAAACGCTCCCTGCCCCTTACCATGGTGCCGGAATTCCCTTCCCTTTCTTTCATCTTTTTTACTCTTTCTGCTCCGCCCAATATTCATCCAAAGCCTGCTGTGCAATCGCTGCCGCTTCGTCCAGCGCTTCCCTGGCCGGTACATTCTCAATCTCAATCAAGTCACAGGCATCCGCTAAAGCATCGGAAATCTTTCCGCCCGTTGGGTCCTGCCACTGCTTCCTGCTGATTTCCGCCTGCTCCAACGGAATCAGCGCCTGCGGGTTCTTTTCCAAAAAGGCTTTGTATTCCTCGTTTTCCCTCACCGAACGTCTTACCGGTACATAGCCTGTCGCCATGGCATATTTCATGCCGCCAGTCTTATTCAGATAGGTAAGCCATTTGAATGCCGCCTGCTTCTGTTCTTCCGGCGCTTTTTCCACAATGCCCGCCGCATGTGCGTCTGCATAAGGAGCCGGTGCATGATCCCCGAACCCCGGCTGCACATGTGCCGCAATGATGGTAAAGTCCAAATCGCCCTGATCTCCGCTGGAACCCAGATAGCCTCCGGCTCTGCCCTGCATTACATCATCGATGGTCTTGTACCAGTATTCCCATCCGTCTCCGCCGAAATGGATTCCCATAATCTTTTCTTCATTAATCCATACTCTTGCGGCCTCTAATGCTTCCACATAGGCCTCACTGTTAAACGTAACCTTCCGCCTGTCATCACTCAGAACGGCAGCTCCGTTGCTATAAGCCATTTCATTCAGGCAATCGGCTCCGTACATAGGTTCAAACCCATAAAAACCCGGTACGTCGTTATAGTACTCCTGCAGCTTACGGGCAGCCTCCGCCACATTCTGCCAGGTGGCAAACACTTCATCCGGGTCCAGCCCCACTTCTTCAAACATATCCGTCCTGTAATAGATTACCTGCGTGCTCCCCCATACGGGAAGACTGTAAACGCGCCCTTCTTCATCCCGGCAATAATCCAAAAAAACGTCAATGATATCTTCTTTATCGAACGTCGCATCCGCGGCAATATAATCATCCATGTATTGGAGCAGCCCTCTTTCCGCAAATCTTGCGGACGCAACCGGGTCTGACAGATAACATGCCGGTACGTCCCCGGATGCGATTGCCGCCTGCAGCATCTGGTTCGTTTCGCCGTAACTGGAATGGGAAACTCCCGTAACCGCTACCTCGTCCTGGCTGGCATTGAAATCGGCGATAATTTCCTCCAAAATCTCCGCCTGTTTCCCTCCGAATCCGTACCAGAATTCAATCTCCACAGTCTTTGCGCCTGAAGATTGTTCCTGCACTGCCTCATCCTGCGCCTGTTTCGGTGCATCCGAACCGGAAGATACCTTATTCTGTCCGCTTTTTCCGCAGGCAGCCAGTGATGCTGCCGCCATCAACGCCGCTAACAATATTGCCGCTTTTCTCTTTTTCATAATTACCTCCGTTTCTGCCGCCATTGGGCGGCTGATAAAATATGTATTATTTACTTTTTTACCATTTTAATTTTATTTTTTTATTCTTTTACCGCCGAATCGCTGGTAATCCCGTTCAGAATCCAACGCTGCCCGAAAAGGAACAAAAGCAACAGGGGAAATACGATAACACAGCATGCTGCCATGATTGTGCCCCATTTCAATCCATACGCTCCCTCCGCGGTAAAAAAAGCCTGCAGTCCCATACTCACCAGATACTTTTCCTTTCTGCGCAGCAGCAAAGAGGGCCATAAATAGCTGTTATAACATCCGAGAAATGAAAGCAATCCCAGTGTCACAAAGGCCGCTTTGGACATAGGCGCCAACACCCACCACAGAATCTTCCAATGCCCCGCCCCGTCAATCCGTGCCGCTTCCACGATTCCCGGCGCAATCTGGGAAAAAGTAGTGCGCAGGAAAAAAATATTAAATATACTGGCACAACTGGATATCATATATCCCAAATGCGTATTCATCAATCCCATCTTGGACAAAATCACATAGGACGGAACATAGGTCGTCGTAGCCGGCATGATATAAGTCACCATAATCAGAGACAGCAGGATTGTTTTTCCCCTGAAACGAATATTCGTTAACGCGTAAGCAAACATCGCCGAATTAAACAGCATGATTACAGTGATGATAACTGCCGTATAGGCACTGTTCCACATATACATCAAAAAAGTACCGTCCGCCAAAGCATCCGCATAATTATTCCACTGCGCCACAGCCGGCAGGAGCCGGGGCGGCGCTGCCCAGATTTCCGCCTTTGTCTTGACGGAATTGGTGAACATCCATAAAAAGGGAAATGCCAGCAGAAAACTTGTCAGCGCAAGTCCAAGATGCACAAACAGGCTCCTTATTCCTTTTTTTCGTCTCATATACATCCCCCTAATGATAAAATACTGTTTTCTTTGAAATCCGCGTTTCCGCCAAAGACAGTATCACCGTGATGATTACCAGGATGACCGCCACCGCAGACGCTTTCCCCGTATTGAAATTCTGGAAAGCCTCCTGATAATAGTAATACAGTAAGGTACGTGTGGCGCCGGCGGGTCCGCCCTGCGTCAGCACCTGAATCTGATCGTAAGCCTGCAGCGAACTGATGGTGGACATGATGACCAGGAAAAAGGTGGTCGGAGAAATCATGGGAAGCGTAATCTTTACAAACCGCAGGAATCCGCCTGCTCCGTCTATCGCCGCCGATTCCAAAAGATTCTGCGGCACTTTTCTGATTGCCTCCATATAGAAGATCATTGTCCATCCCAGGGATTTCCAAACCGTCACGATTAACACGCTCACCATTGCCGACCGGCTGCTCTGCAGCCATTGGGATTCCGGCAAACCTGCAAGCCGCATGATAAAATTGAGGATTCCCACCCGCGGCTCGAAAATCCATGACCACACCACGCTGATTGCCACCATAGGCGTAATATAAGGTGCAAAAATAATCGTGCGGTAAATCCCCGTTCCCTTACGGGCTCCGTTCATCACCAGAGCAGTCATCATTCCAAGAAATATGGTCGGAACCGTACTCCCCACCGCGAAGACCAGAGTGTTCTTCAAAACCCTTCCGAAATTGGGATCCCGCAGCAGGCTGGTATAATTCTTCAGTCCCATAAACCTAATCTTCTCGGACATCATATCCCAGTCCGTAAAGCTGAGGGCGCCTGAAAAAACTACCGGTAAAATCCAAAATACCATCAGCGGGATTATGGCAGGCAAAATAAACAAAAACCCTGCCAAATTCTCCTTTTTGTTCTGCACATCGTTTCACTTCCTTTCTTTTTTTTGATAATACAATTATAGCATTCCGATTTATCAGTCTACATATCCCGGTTTGCCATTTCCTATCATACTTTGTCCGTTTTGTTCGTTTTATGGGTAAAAGAATGACTTGTATCTTGATAGACAGGAAATACTATAGTATGATATCCGCATTACCGGCTGTCAGAATCAGCAAACGTGCAGCCGGTCTGACAAACCGGCAGAAGAAAGGAGTCTGTGATGAAACTATTATCCGGCAAAAGTATCGTAGGGAAAATCTGCATCATCTCACTTGCCTGTTTTACAATACCCAGTCTGCTGTTCTCCTTCTATCTGTACCGCAGGCAGGCGGACGAGTACTATGACAGAATCGTTCAGGAACAGCTTCGTGTCACCGAGCAGGCCGCCAGGAGTGCAGATGCCACGCTTGCTTCCATCCGGCAGCTGCAGATGGATTTGGCATACAGCGACCCGCTGTACATCTATCTTTCCCGCCTGCACCGTGTCGGGCTCACCTACAACAGATATCCTATTTGGACGGAACAGTTGCTTGGCAAGGCGATTACATCCATCAAATACTCCCTGCGCTCCCATGACCTGGGCATTCACGCCGCCAATATCTATGTCCCTTCCAAACTTGACGCGGAGGGAAATTATTTTCTGGAAGCCGATCGCCTCGCCGATCTTGCGTTCTTTCAGGATTTCAGGGATTCCAATGTCTTTCAGGCACTGTATTTTCTGGATGCAGAAGAAACCGCCGCTTTCCGCTCCGTCTGCGGATATGCCTCCGGTTCCGCCGGGACGGAAATCATCATAACCCTCTGCCGGATTGACAGTACAACGCCGGGAAGCTGCATCGGCTATCTTCTTTTTGAATGTTCTCCCCAAAAAGTCTTCTCCGTTCTTTCCGGCCGTTCTGCCGCCCGGGAAAAAGATTATTATGTATGGTTCCATTCCTCACAGAAAGGATATGGCTCCTTCCCCGCCGCCGATTGGGATGCGCTGCCCGGCCGGCCGGAAACCGCATCCAGTCTGGCAGCAGACAACCGGCAGTACACCGCCTGCACGATGGAAAACTTCGATATCACGATTGTCAATACACATCCGCTGCCGCAGTCCGCCTATATCCTTCCGGCTCTCCGCCTTTCCCTGGCGCTGGCCGCATTTGCCCTGCTGCAATTTGGCGTTCTCGCCGTCTTCACCCGCCATACCTTCCGACGGCTGCACCAGGACCTGAACCTGATGGACGCCGTGATTGCGCATGGGTTCCGGGAACGGATTCCCGAAACCCGTAACGATGAAATTGGTATGATTGCCCACCATTACAATCTTCTGCTGGATAAGATTGCTTCGCTCATCTCGGAAAATGTACGCCGTGAAACGGCACAGATGCAGACACAGCTTATGGCGCTGCAGTATCAGATGAATCCCCACTTCATCTATAACACGCTGCATGTCTTTCTCCGGCTGTGCGGCCCAAAACGGACAAAACACCCTCGCGGATTCCATCGCCTCCTTCGGCCAACTGCTCCGTTATACCCTCAGGACTGACAGCCTTTATGCCAGCATCGAAACGGAACTGCACAATGCCGCCTCGCTGATTAACGTATATAATATCCGCTATTTCGACCGCCTGCATTTGTCCGTCGAGGTTCCCGATGAACTGAAACAGTTCCGTATCATTAAGTTTCTGTTTCAACCGGTGCTGGAAAATGCCATCCTGCACGGGCTGCTGCCCGACGCCGGTCTCCATATCCATATCGCCATCCGGCAAACAGGACGCTGCATCACAATCGATATCGCAGACGATGGGGAAGGAATGAGTCCCAAACGCCTGCAGGAAGTCAAAACATGCATCAATGACCCTGCCAAAGCCGCACAGCCGTCTTCCGCAAAAGGCACCTTCATCGGATTAAAAAATATCAGCCAACGCCTGAAACTGTTCTACCGCGAACAGGCACAATTAACCATTCACAGCAAAGAACACCAGGGAACCACGGTCACAATCCGGATTCCCGTTGACACCCCTTCTCCCGTAACGGATTCCGCCCATTGTCAGGCCCGGAACGGACAGGACACATAATATGCAAACAGGAAAAACATTGTTTGGAGGATTTGAATGTATAATATCTTAATTGTTGATGACGAATACTATATCTGTGAAGGACTCAAAACCCAGCTTCTCCTGCTTGCCATACCGGACATCCGCGAAATCCGCACCTGCCTTTCCGGAGAGGAAGCGCTCTTACTCTGTCAGACCTATAAACCGCAAATCGTATTCACGGACATAAAAATGGAGGGCATGGACGGAATCTCCCTCATCCATGCCCTAAGCCGCATACTGCATCCCGTACAGTTCATTGTCCTCAGCGGTTACGATGATTTTCACTATGTCCGGGGCGCTTTCCAGCGCGGAGCGGCAGACTATCTTCTCAAACCGATTCTATCGGAAGATTTGACAAAGGCCCTTACCTCTGTCATGGAAACCCTGAACGGTCATGCCAGGAATCCTGACCGTCTCCGCAAACCGCTTTTCCAGCTCTCTGCCGATGTCTTCAGAGAGCTTTCCGTGCTTCCTGCAGACGCCATTTTACCCGGGTCCCTGCTCGATTCTTTGGACATGGCCGGAATCAGGGATTCCTGCTGCCTTGCGGTTCTTGCCTTTCCGTCCCCAAAGACTTATGAATTTTTAATCCTCCAAATTAATATCTTCTATGATTCTTTGGAACAGATTCTTGCCGGCATACTCTCCGACAACAGGATTGGAATCCTGTGCGCCGCCACTGTAAAAGATACCCTGGCGGATTTTCTTGCTTCCCGAATCACTTCCTGCCATTGTCCGGCAGCCGCTAGCCTTACCGAATCCGTGCCCGTTTCCCATATCGCACAACAGTTTAGGCGGGCGCAGGAGCTTCTCTGTCTCCGCCTTTTCCATGGATACGGTATCCTATTCACGGAAACGGATGCCGCGGGAAAGCGGGATTTTCCTCCCCGCCTGAAGCATTTCATGGCAAGCGTTTTGAAAACGCCTTCCCTGATATCCAATCAGGCGCAGCGCTCCGCTTTCCTGCGGGAAATCAGAAAACTTTCCCTGCCGGCCCTGCTCCGGTTCTACCAATATTTTCATAACGTTTTGGAAATTGCCGGCTCGGAACATGAATGGCCGGAACAGGGATACACCGTTCCTCCCCTTTCCCATTTTCCGCAAATGACTGCGCTGGAAGACTATTTATGCAAACGTCTGCTGGAGTTTGCACAAAAAGGGGCATCACATCCCGGCAATCCCGGTTCCATGGAAATGGTGCGGAACTATGTGGATACCCATTATATGGAAAACCTTACGCTTTCCGGCCTTGCCGACCGCTTTTTTATGAGTTATTCCTATCTGAGCAAGTCCTTTCACAAAGCCTTCCATATGCCTTTTCAGCAATACCTGCTGATGCTGCGTATGGAACATGCGCTGGAGCTTTTGAAAGATGAAACGCTGACGGTACAGCAAATTGCTGCCCGTGTCGGATATGAAAACGCCTTTAATTTTTCCCGCTCCTTCAAGGCGCAATACGGCGTGTCCCCCAGTCATTTCCGGAATCAAAGAAATGGGCCGGATTGATTGCCTGGTGTTGGGAGACGGACGCACGGGAGGAATTTTGGGATACCCACATTCTTTCTACCCGACTGTTACATCCTTTTCACAATCACAAAAAATATCATTGACCTTTCCATCCATTTATGATATAAATTTTTTATAAAACCTTCACAGGAGTGGATTTTTCAAGAGCAATCTTTTTTCGCCACGTAATTACTTATCGTAATTACGTGTTTTTTTATGCACACGGGTCCCAAAAGAAAAGTGTCAGCAAAGCTGACGGGACCCGGCGCGGCGAGTAGGGAAAATACTTTTCCCCTACTCGATTTCACATGGCTCCCAAAGGAAAAATAATCAAAACCCATTACGAGGAGGAATACGATGGACCAAACATTCATGAAAGAAAAAAACATACTGCCATTGGTACTGTCCATGTCGCTTCCCATGGTCTTATCCATGGCAGTCAATTCCCTGTATAACATCATCGACAGCTATTTCGTTGCCAAGTTAAGTGAGAATGCCATGACGGCATTGGCGCTGGTTTACCCTGTACAAAACCTGATCAGTGCCATTGCCATCGGCTTCGGCATCGGAATCAACGCATGCATTGCCCTGTACCTGGGCGCCGGTGATAGCGCCAGGGCAAACAGCGCCGCCACCCTTGGAACCCTGCTCAGTTTCCTGCACGGAGTGCTGCTTGGCGTTCTGTGCATTATGGGAATGCCTTTATTCCTCAAAGGTTTTTCCTCCGATACGGAAACCACTGCCATGGTATTGTGCTATGCTAACCGGGCATTCCTGTTTTCCCCCGTTATCCATTTGGGATTATCTTTTGAAAAATTTTTTCAGGCCATGGGAAAAATGAAAATCAGTATGTTCAGCATGATGTGCGGCTGTGTGGCAAATATCCTTTTGGATCCCCTGATGATTTTCGGCACCGGTTTCATTCCCGCCATGGGCATCGCAGGGGCCGCATATGCCACGGGTATCGGTCAATGCATTACTTTGTTCCTATACATACTGTTTTATGTGCGCTGTCCCATGCCGGTAACCATCGGGCGCAGATATGTGGCACCGGACCGGCCGGTACTGAAAAAGCTGTATTCCGTCGGCATCTCGGCAACCCTCAGTTTAGCGCTGCCTTCCCTGCTGATTTCCGCCCTCAACGGACTCTTGGCCGCCTTTTCGGAAAAGTATGTCCTTGTGCTTGGCGTATATTATAAACTGCAAACCTTTATTTACTTGACCGCAAACGGTATTATCCAAGGCATCCGCCCCTTAATGGGCTACAATTTCGGTGCAAAAGAGTACGGACGCGTGAAGAAAATCTTCCGCACGGCATTGGCAATGAATATCGGTATCATGCTGTTTGGCACAGTCCTCTCCTGGACGGTTCCGGCACAGCTAATCGGGCTGTTCACGGACAATGCGCAAACCGTGGAAACCGGCGTTACCGCCCTGCATATCATCAGCCTGGGCTTCGTCGTATCCGCAGTTACCATCACTTGTTCCGGTGCACTGGAGGGCTTGGGAAAAGCATATCCCCCATTGTTTATTTCCCTGCTGCGGTATGTAGCGGTTATCCTTCCCGCAGCCTATTTTTTCAGCCGGTTTGCAGGGGCGGACGGCGTATGGTATGCCTTCTGCTTCACAGAGTTTGCCGCCGCAGGCTTCGCGGCATTTATTTACAGACGGGAAGCGGGATAGTATTGGTACACAGCATTGGGGCTGCAAAATACATTGCGGAAAACGGACAGACCTGTTATCACGAAATAAGTATATTACAGCTTGAGGAAACAGCCATATGTTTTTGCATACTGACTTTTTAAAAAAGTTTTCCAGTATTCTATTTTTCCATAAATCCCAAATACTCGTCCAACACGTTAAACAGCATGTTTCCCGCACACACCGGAAGTTCCGCCGTTGTCCCAGGCAACGGCACATAGCGGTAGAGGTCGTCCGCCTTTGTCAGCACCAAAACCGGAATCACGTCATAGTCCGGACCGAACAGGACTTCCTGGTATGCGCTGTATTTGGCAGCCTGCAGGACTTCCTCCTCCCAAATCCGGTCATTCATTTTAAATTCCAGGGAAAATACATATTTTTCCGTTACCACCAGTACATCCGCATAAATACGGACAGCCCGGGATTTCTTAATCCGCAGCTCGAAGACAATCTCCCAGTCCCCGTAATCCACGCCATCCATATCATCCAAATCAGTAAACAGCGTCCGCATGACTGCCGCCGTATCCCGGAACGAATGGAACAGCCCCCGGGTATCGTTCAGGTTGCGCCCAATCCTTTTGCATCCTGCCAAAAGCTCCCCAAACCACTCCTCCTCCCCCAAAGCCAAAAACTCTTTCACGGTGGCATAATATCCGCTGAAATCTTCCAGCCCTTTATGGGGTCTTGCCTGTCGGATATACCCGTGCCAGTCATAATCTCCGTCACGGTAGCACAACTCCTTCATATACGGGGATGCATATAAGTAATGGTTGATGATTCCCCTGTCCTTATGCAGCCTTTTGGCAATCTCTTTCGCCTTGATGCCGTCGTTCTTGCAGATGAGGGCATATATATCCCTTTCTATGATATCCATGATATTTTCCTTTTCCACTGCCGCAATTTTCTCCGTTGCAGACCCTTTATGCACCCGTTCCCTCCCGCAGCAATCTGTCATATTCCTCCCAGGAAAGATACCTGCCCCCCATGCGCTCCAAATGCTCCGTATGGAACTGGCAGTCCAGGAACAAAAACCCCCGTTCCGCCAGCAGCCCGGCAAGCCCAATCAGCGCTGTCTTGGAGCCGTTCTCCTTTTCCGAAAACATGCTCTCGCCAAAAAAACACCTTCCAATGGACACGCCGTACAGCCCGCCCGCCAGTTCCCCGTCCTCATAGGCTTCCACACTGACGGCATATCCCGCTTCATGGAGCCGCCCGTAGGCTTCCTCCATTTCGTCCGTAATCCATGTGCCTTCCGCAAATTCCCTTTTCATCCGGCACCGGTGCATGGTATCCGCAAAATCCCGGTTTAACATAATCCCCAGTTCATGCTTCTTCCGGTATTTTTTCATGGAGCGGGAAATATGTATTTCCTTTGGGAAAATGACGAAACGTTCCCTCGGACACCACCAAAAGATTTCCTCACCGGGATTGTACCATGGGAAAATCCCATGGGTATACGCCAGCAAAAGGCGCTCCACGCACAAATCCCCGCCAACCGCAAGCAATCCGTCAATGCGGGCACACGCAGGATGGGGAAAAGAAATTTCCCCCTTTTTTAACCGGTATACCGGCATACATCATACCCCCTTCACGCGCAGGCAAAAAACCTCTCCCTCTGCGGTCAGCCTGCAGGTCCCGCCTTTCTTTAGTGCGCCGAATAAAATCTCATCCACCAAAAGCGGCTTGATTTCCCCCTGTATCACCCGCTCGATTTCCCTTGCTCCGAATTCCGCACTGATACCCTTCTTTTTCACCAGTTTCCTTGCCGCCGCATCGGCGGATAATTCCACGTTTCTGCGTGCCAGCAGTTTTCCGAGTTCGCCCAGCTTTTTTTCCACCACGCGCTCCGCCATTTTCCCGTCCATGCCGTGGAATACCACAATCCGGTTTAAACGGTTGCGAAATTCCGGCTGGAAAATACGCTTGACTTCTTCCATGATGACATCCGTCTTCACATCCTGCCCGCCGAAACCGATTCCTCCTTTGCCTAACCGGCTCGCCCCCGCATTGGATGTCATGATGAGAATGACATTACGGAAATCCGCTTTTCTTCCCTGGTTATCCGTCAGCACCGCATAATCCATCACCTGCAAAAGTATGTTGTATATATCGGGATGCGCTTTCTCGATTTCGTCAAGCAGCAGAACGGCATGGGGATTCTTTCGGATTTCTTCCGTCAGAAGACCGCCCTCCTCGTAGCCCACATACCCTGCGGGCGCGCCGATTAATTTCGCCACCGCATGTTTTTCCTCATATTCGCTCATGTCAAAACGGATTAACCGGATGCCGAGTTCTTCCGCAAGGCTTTTTGCGATTTCCGTCTTGCCCACGCCGGTAGGACCCACGAACAACAGGCTCGCCAGGGGTTTTCCTTCCTCAATCAGTCCGGCTCTGGAAAATTTCACCGCATTGACCGCCTGCGAAATGGCTTCCTCCTGTCCGAAGACACGTCCCTGCAAACGTGCCTCAAGTGTCGCCAGGGACGCTGTCTCATCCTTTTGTACGGTCTGCTTGGGGATATGACATGTTTTTGACAAAATTTCATCAACCAATCCTTTGTTTACGGTCTGCTTCTTCCGTTCAAGGGGATGGAGGCGCCGGTATGCCCCCGCTTCATCCATCAAATCGATGGCTTTATCCGGCAAATAACGCTCATTGATATACTTGGCGCTCATCTCCACCGCATACTGAAGCACACCTTTTTCATAGCTTACGCCATGGAAATCCTCATAATTTTTCTGCAGTCCCGTCAGGATGCTTATGGCGTCGGGAATGTCCGGCTCCTTGATGTCGATATTCTGGAACCGCCGGACCAAACTTTTGCTTTTCTCAAAATGTTTTTTGTATTCCTCATAGGTGGTCGCCCCGATAAAACGGATATGCCCTGCCGCCAGGTACGGTTTTAACATATTGGAAATATCAAAAGTCCCTCCGTTTACCGCCCCCGCACCTACAATGTTATGGATTTCGTCAATGTAGACAATAGGCTTTTCCTCACGGCTGATGCTCTCCATCACCTTTTTAAACCGCTTTTCAAAATCGCCGCGGTACTGGGTTCCCGCCAGCAGGCTTCCCAAATCCAGCGCAAAAATTTTCGCCCCCGCCAAAGGCTCCGGCACCGCGCCCTCTGCCAGACGCCTTGCCAGTCCGTAAGTAACGGCAGTTTTGCCCACTCCCGGCTCCCCGATATGCAGGGGGTTGTTTTTTTCCTTGCGGCAGAGTACCTGCATGGTCCGTTCCAGTTCTTCTTCCCTGCCGATTAACGGATTGCCCGTTTCGGGCGCATCATTCAGACAGACCGCAAAGTCCTGCCAAAACCCTCCCTGTACCTGTTCCCCGTCGCCGCCGGAAAACTCCCGTCCGTCTTCCGGGATGCCTTCTTCCCATCCGTCCCCGTTACTTCCGCCGTTTTCCCCGTCCGCGCTGTTCCCGCCGGCATTTGCCCCGATGCCGCTCTTTCCGGTACTTTTCCCGCCGGAACGGTTTTCCCATGCCATTTCTTCGTAAGCAATGGTCAGTTCCTGCAGCAGTTGCGCATGTTCCACGCCCTGTATACGCATATAGTATACGGCATAGCTTTCTTCCAGCCCGTACAGCGCATGAATCACATGGGGCAGCTCCACCATATATTTTCCGCTGACCTGTGCAGAATCCCATGCATACGCCAGCACCGTCCCCATACCCTGGGAAAGTTCGGGTGTTCCCGCACCGCCTTCCGGTCCTTTTTCCATATATTCCTCAAGGTATGTCATCAGGCTGCTGTCCAGTTCCTTCACTTTCCCGCCGCAGTTCTCAAACGCCTTGGCAAATATCTTATTTTGGCAGACTGCATAAAGCATCAGCTCCGGCGTCACGAATTCAAAACGGGCGCTTTTCGCCATACGGAATGCATTATTGATAATTTCCGCCACTTCCACCGATACGCGCATGTCACACCTCCTCCACGGTCATCCGGAACGGATATCCTTCTTCCTTCGCCCTTGCCGTCGCCGCCTGCACTTTCGTCACGGCAATATCATACGGATAGGCTCCCACCGCCGCCCTGCCGCTTTCATGCACCATCAGCATCAGCCGCTGTGCCTCCGCTTCTTCCTTATGGAAAATGTCCATCAGGATTTCCACCACGAAATCCATGGACGTGAAATCGTCATTGTGCATGATGACGCGGTAATGCTTCGGCTCCTTAATACGGATCCTCGTTTTCTCTCTCGTTTCTCCCTGCACGGACATACTGTTCCTCTCCTTGCCCTATCCCTAAACCATACGGGATTTCTTTCCCTTATATACCACCGGGTCTTACTATTTCTTTCCGTTTCCTGACTTCCCGCTATCCGCTTGCGGCACGCACCGTTTGGAAACTGCCTTCTTCCCTACCCTATACCTTCAGGGAAAAATCGCTCCTGTCCAGTGAAAAATTCACATTGTAATACGGGTCCCCCTTCTCCAGCACTGCTTTCCATTTCGCCCGGAACCGCGCCGACTCCTCCTCATACCGCTCCGCCTTCTCGCCCTGGTCGTCCAACCCTCTGGAAACGGATTCAAAATGGTACAGCTCCGCAAACGGCGTGAACACGTTCAGATAACCCGCTTCCCGCAGTTTGATGCAGAAATCCACATCATTTAACGAAACGGCAAAGGATTCGTCCAAACCTCCCACTTTCCAATACAATTCCTTCGCCACCATCAGGCAGGCGCCCGTTACCGCGGATACATTCTGGGCATAGCAGAGCCGTCCCATATAGCCGAGGTTTTCCCTGTGCTGCCCGTAATGGCTGTGCCCCGCCGTACGGTGTGCGCCGAGCGCCAGCACCACGCCCGCATGCTGGATGGTCTTATCGCCGTAATAGAGCTTTGCCCCCACGGCGCCCACATCCTCCCGCTGGGCATACATCAGCAGTTCTTCCATCCAGTTTACGGTAATCACCTGCGTGTCATTATTTAACAGCAGGATATATTCCCCTTCCGCTTCCCTAACGCCCAGATTATTGACTGCGGAATAATTAAAGCTGCCTTCATACGTGACCACTTTCACCCGCCCGTCCCCGCGCAGTTTTTCATAATATTCCCATATTTCCGGCGTTTCGCTGTTATTTTCCACCACGATAATCTCATAATTGTCATACGTGGATTTTTCCAAAATGGAAGTGATGCATCTGCGCAGGTCGCTTTCATGGTCCTTATTGGCAATGACGATGGATATCTTCGGGCTGCCGGCAATTTGGTAGCTGATTTTGAAAATCGTTTCAAATGCCCGCGTACTGGTAATGCGGAAATGCCCAAAGCCATGGTTCCTTAAATGTTCCGCCACTGCACCTTTCGCCGCATCAATAGCATATGTCTTCGCCTCTATGCCGCTCGCCACGCTGCCCGCATGAGAGCGCCAGTAATACATCAGTTTCGGCACGTGTACGATGTTCTCCGCCCGGTCCGTCAGGCGCAGAATCATGTCATGGTCCTGGCTGCCGTCGTATTTGGAGCGGAACAGCTCGTCCCCGTCCAAAAGATGCCTGTGGAATACGCTGAAATGACAGATGTAATTGTTCGCCCGCAGATTGTCCACCGCATAGTCGGGTTTAAAGTGCATGGTCAGCATTTTATTAATATCGTTATTTTTAAACGTCGTTTCGTCGCAGTAGATATAATCCGCACCCTGTTCATTAATGACTTTCACGTATTCGTACAGCACCGACGGATGCAGGATGTCATCCTGGTCCAGCAGACCGATGTATTCCCCGGTGGCAAGTTTCAGGCATTCGTTGGTATTTCCTGAGATTCCCCCATTCTTCTCCAGCTTTTTATAAACAATCCTGCCATCCGCCCGCGCGGCATACTCCTTGCAGATTTCCCCCATATATCCGTGTTCGTCGTCGGAACCGTCCGCCAGGCAAAGTTCCCAGTTCCCATAGGTCTGGTTCATGACGGAATCGAGCATCTGTATCTGGAACTCCCTTTGGTTATTCCAAAGCGGCACCAGGATACTGATTTTTACCATGTGGGGAAACACGGTTTCCGTTTCCTCTTTCCGGCGCTTTTCATCGGGAAAACTGGCAGTCCCGTACCGCGTCATCGCCTCCCGCTCCCGCTCCTTATACTTTATCTTTGCCCATACCCCCCGCAGATTCCCGCAGTTTTTTAACCTTCCACGCTGCCGGATGCAGTAATGCATCACCCGCCGCAGGGGCGCGCTTATTTTCCAAAGGGGATTGTTCCTGATGCGGTTTAACTTAAAGTTCAGCTCGTCGTTTTTCTCCTCCAGCTCTGCCACCCTGCCGGCAAGATCCGCACACTTGATATGCTCTTTTTCATATGCCTGTTTATAATCCATATTGTCCATGATTTCCTCTGCTTTTTCTTCTACCCTTATTCATCTCCGTTTTGCCCTGCCGCCTTTTGTTTTTTCCATAATCCATAATCCACATCCATACGGTCCTATGGCGCAATCTCCAAATACCGGTTCGTCCATGTATACAGCTTCTGCCCGGAGCATTTGTCCCTTGCCAT
This sequence comes from uncultured Kineothrix sp., assembly GCA_910587275.1. Classification (GTDB taxonomy): domain Bacteria; phylum Bacillota; class Clostridia; order Lachnospirales; family Lachnospiraceae; genus Kineothrix. The sequence continues at coordinate 24,433 of CAJUMD010000010.1, read as the reverse complement.
CATGCCGACCCGGTAGGCTCCCGCCGGCAGCTCCCCGCTTCCAAGAAGTTGGCAGAATCCGGTCATTCCCACGTTGACCTGGTCGGGAAGATTTCCTTCCACGTCCCGCCGCACTACCGGCTGTACCGGGACGGAATACAGCTTTCCTTCCCGTTCCAGCAGCAGACGTTTTTCAAAGCAGGCATTGTCCGAGCCGGTCACGAAAGAATAACCCTGTAATAAATATGCCGTTCCGCCTTTGGCGGCTTCCGTACTTTCCCCCCCGCCGTCTTTTCCCGCCGTGCGGACAGGAGACAGGAAATCCCCTGCCGTCCCCGCATATTCCAAACTCACCATCACACAGGCATCCTCCCTGGCGTTGTGTAAAAGCCCGCCGTCTTCTTCCACCCGTCCCTGCGTGCGGACAGGATTCCAGTCATAATCCGACCGCAGTTCAAATCCCGTACTCAGCATGTCCCCCGCCAGATATTTATGGTAAAACGGGTCCGCCCCATACATCCGCGGATGCCTTGCATACAGCTTATCTTTTTCACCAAGCAGCCGCTTTAACTTCGCCCTGTCGTCGTCGCTGCCGCGGCTCATGGACTCATAATGGGATACATCCGCATCCTGCAGAACCACCTGGTAATAGCCCCTTTCAAACAATGTAAAGCACAAATCCACATCGTTAAACGCCACCGGAAGCTCCTCCGGGAACCCGCCCGCTTCCCAAAATTTTTTCTTCTCCACCGCGAGGCAGGCGCCCGTTACCGCTATGACATTGCGCTCTCTCCGGTTCCAGCCGTAAAAATAATCCGTCGTGTCCTCCTTAAACTGCAGTTTATGCACGGGACCAAGGCGGAGGTTGACGATTCCGCCATGCTGTATCCGGCGGCTGTCCGGGTAATACAGCTTCGTACCCACCGCGCCGGTATATACGCGTTTCGCACTGTCATAGAGCCGTTCCGCCAGTTCCCCTTCCCCCAGCTCCGCGTCGTCATTTAAAAAAAACAGCACATCCCCCGCAGCCGCTTCCGCCCCCAAATTACACATCCTGGAAAAATGAAACGGCATCTCCCGGTACAGATACCGGTACCGGATTCCCTGCCCGTTTTGTTCCTTCCGCTTTTCCTCCTGCCCGTCAAACCAGTCTTCCAGCGAGCGGCGTACTTCCTCCCTGCTGCCGTTGTCCACCACGATAAGCTCGCAATCCAAACGGTCCGCACACGTTCCGTACTGCTTCTTTACCGATTCGATACAGCGCTTTAACACCTGTTCGTTATCCTTTGACGGAATCACGACGGACAGCATCCCCTTCCTGCCGTCCGGCTTTTGGACACAGCGTCTCCGGTTTTTTGCCGTTACCGCCTGCCCTCCCGTTCCTCCGGCGCTTCCGTCCTCGGCTAACGGACAGCCGCACCTGTCCAAAGGCTGCGACCGCAGCAATTCCAGTTCCCTGTTGCAGCGCGTATGGAACAATATCTCGTCCACATGCCCTACCGGAAAACAAAAATCCCCGCTCCCGCTGTCCGCACCGGTATCCCGCGCCAAAAAGCCGCCGCTTTTTACCGCCAGCACATAACAAAGCCGGTAGAGCCCCGAACATCCGTTTCCGTTTTCCTCCCCTTCCTGCCGCATCCAAATCCACTGCAGTTCCGTCCGTGTCAGTCCCCGCAGCGCGGCAGTCCGCACCGCAAAAATGCTCCCGAAATAGAAAAACGACAGGAACGTATCCGGCGACCAATGGGGTTTTAGCCAGGGCGTACAGCGTATCCCGTCGGGTCCCATCACATCCTCGTCGCCGTAAGCCATGCAAATCCCGGTATTCTTCCAAAAATAATCCGCCACCGCTTTTTCGGCAAATGCCCCCACCTGTCCGCCTGCCGCCGCAAACAAAACCACATCCGCGCTCTCTGTCTCCACCGCTGCACCGGACAGATAATCCCGGCAGGCTTCATAGGGAACCTGACGCACCGTAAGCGGCAGCCCGTCTTCTCTCCTGCCGTTCTCCCCGCCGAATTTTTCCTGCTCGGTCTTCCGTATCCATTCGTCATACGTTACCGACAGTTCTTCCAGCAGTCTCCCATACTTCCACCGCTGCCAGTCCGCCAGCCTGTTTTTCACCCACTGTCTGCATTCCGTCACAAATCCAGCCACAACACCTACCACACTTTCTTTACCGCTCCGGCCATATCCTGTGCGATTGCCGCAGGAAGCCTTACAATCTCCAGTTTCACTTCCAGCTCATTATCCGCTTTCCTCGCCAAATCCTCCAGTTTGATATTGATGTTCGGGTCGTCCGTAGCGAACACATAGCTTCCGTTCTGCATCCTCCTGCCGTTGGTCACTACCGTCTTCCGGTCCGGCTCCACCTTTTCCCCGTTGAAAAGCAGTTCCAGAATCTTCACTGCACAGTAATCCATCGCCGGATCAATACGGATCAGATGCACGTTTCCGTCAATCGCCAGCGTCACATGCACATTGTTTTCGCCCTCATAGGCATCCGCGACGAAATAAGACTCTTCCTCCCGGCAGCCGCCGCCCCTGTCCTCATACACCTGCACCCATTCTTTCGTGGAAGAATCGTCAAACTTATCCAGCCATTTTAACGGCCGTATCAGCCGGTGCCCGATGGCTTCCCGCATTTCACCCATGGACTTACATTTCCCCGTCACGAACTTTTGGAATTCCATTTCCTGCTGGCGGTACCCTTCCGCCTCCTGCTCGGTGATGCACAGTTTATCCAAAACCGCGCCGAGATCCAGCCGGTTCCTCTTTTCGTTTTCCAGCACATAACAGTAAACGGCACGGAATGCAATTTCCTTCGCCGCCATCGGCTTCCCGAACGTCCACTCATAATCAATGACAGTCCAAACGGCATCCTTCACCATTGCCGCATCCTGCTGCCAGTTTCCCGTATTCCCGTCCCACTTCGGATGCGGCGACACCAGAATATTGGCAAAAATCAAATCATAATCCGCCGCCGGCAAATCCTCCTTCCAGGAAATCCGCTCCACATACTCGTCAAACAGCGCCTGGAACCCGTCCATATCGTCCCGCTCCAAAAAACCGTCCATAATTTCCTCAAACGTCACGCCTTCCAAATATTCAAAAGACGCCCCCTGCCCGTCAAAATCAAGCAGACAACGGTTTACTTCCAGTTTACTCCCCGCGAAACGGCTTTTCAGGTCCTTATACGCCGTTTCCATGCTCCAGATATGCTCCAGCGCATGTTCCGTCAGCGGTTTCTTCTTCACCGACCACAGCCCTTTCTTATTACGGATTTCCGTCCGTATGGCATATTCCGGCGCACGGTCATTGGAATACTTCACATACTGCGTATCAAAACCCCCGCCGACAACCACCAGATAAGAATTGGAAAACACGGAAAACAACCCATCCTTTGCAATCCCGTCAAAAGCCTGCTTCTCATCAAACAAAACCATCCGGTCCCTGTCAAAGTTCCGGTAATTATCATACAATTCCCCCGGCTGCGGCAGCCGCCCGTCGGAATAAAGCGTAGTCATAAACTTATAATCGGGATAAGGATAATAAAACGAATACTGCGTCAGTCCGCTTTCCAAAAGCATCTGCTCCATGCGGCTGCGTACAAACGTGCGCACGCCGCCCCCCTGCGCATAATCCTCGATTCCCGAAAAAAACGTGCCGAGATGGTCTTCCCTGCATCCCGCAAAATATTTTAACCCAAGCCGGTTTTCCACCGCAATGACAATCCTTCCGTCCTCCTTTAAATGCCCCTGCATCATTTTCAGCCAGTCCACATAAGGATTCTTCGTATCGATATAACTCTGCCCGTACTCAAACACCCCGATAAAACAGATATAATCAAAATCATCCGGCAAATCCGGCTCAATGTCCTTAAAATTTCCCACCTGTATCGTTACATTGTCACAATCCTGGTGCCGGTAAGCATTAATCAGGCTCCTCTTTCTGGAAAGCTCAATACAGGTCACGCTCCCCGCCTTCTGCGCCAGCTTCCCCGTAATGGCACCGCAGCCGGAACCGATTTCCAACACCTTCATCGACTTCTCCATGGGAATCCAGTCCACGATATTCTCCCGTAACGGCGACAAATGATACAGAATCGGCCAGCTCGCCCTCTCCTCAATAATCCGCTGGTACTCCACGGTCGAATACTTCTTCACGATCTCCAGCAGTTCATCCTCCACTTCCCCGTCACAGTAAAAATCCTCCCCCGGATAATGCCGGTAATCCAATACAATATTCCCGACCGACTCCGTCACCTTCCGCTTCACCGCTTCCGCCGCAGTCCCGTCCCCGTCCGCAGACACCTTATCCGCTCCTGCACCGCCCGCAGACCTCCCGTCCGGCACTTCACCTTCCGCTCCGCCCACAGACCTCCCGTCCGACACTTCACCTTCCGCTCCGCCCACAGACCTCCCGTCCGACACTTCACCTTCCGCTCCGCCCGCATATTCTCCGCTTCCCACGGCGCCTTCCGCCCCATCCGCAAAATTCCCGTCTGCCACGGCTCCGTCCGCATCCGCTCCGCTTCCCGCAGCATCCACAGCACCATCCACCGGCATGACACCGCTATCGTCATCCTCTATCACTTCCATCCTGCCCAATTCCAACACAGGCAAGTCATCTTCGTCCATCCGCTCCCCATCATCCACATCCAAAACATCCTCCGGCAAACCTTCCATACCGGCATCAAACACATCATCCGCCCTAAAATTCCCCGCATCCGTTTTTTTCTTCCCAAACCAACCTGCCATTCTGCCAACCTCTCCTTACCGCAATCCGCTCATTCCGCCTCTACCAACACAACACCCAAAAAAGCTCCGTTCACCCAAGTATATTTCAAAAATCACACCCACCACCTGCGCCCCGCATACCGTTTTCACCACTTTGCGTAACATTTCCACAAATTATGATTCACATCAGACAGTAAACATTTTTAAACACACTCCAAAACGCAACGCCCGGTCCACCGCTCCCCGGAATCCGTTTTCCCATCCCGCCCGCCGTGAACGGCTCTTTGGGAGGCTCCTGCCGGGGCGTTCCTGCCGGGGCTTACGAAAAAACCTGTCCAAAAAAATGGAGGTATTTCTTATCGCTGCGTTTGTGGGATTTTTTGTCGTTTCAGGCGGCACTGTCTGACGAACGAAGTGAGGAGTTTGCCGCCGTTGACAAAAAATCCCACGGACGCAGCGATTAGAAATCCCCCATTTTTGCCGTCAGGTTTTTCGTAAGCCCCGTCAGGAACGCCCCGGCAGGAGCCTCCCAAAGAGCCGTTCACGGCGGGCGGGATGGGAAAACGGATTCCCCGTCCCCCGTACCCAAAACCTACAACTCCACAACCTCCGCCACCGACCCCATATCAAAAAACCCCACCGTATCCTTATCCGATATCACCGTCAGATTCAACACATCATACAACCGATGGTACACCTGGAACAAATCCTTCTCATACCCCGTCACCCCCAGCGACAACAGATACTCCCCCCCTTGCAGGCTCATCTTCTGCCGGAACGTAATCTCCTTTTTCCCCCCTGCCTTCACCGGTTCCAAAAACGCCTTCTCCACCATCGTATTTGTTCCCGTTATCTCGGTCCCCTTAATATTCTTTATCGTAAAAGCAAATATAGGCGCCGGAACATCCTCCATGAACTCCACCTTCATATGCAGCGTAAATTCCTGCCCCTTGATGACCGCCGTGGTATGTATCCCCGCTTCATCCGTAATAAAATACTCCGTAATTCTCGCCGCGTTATTCCCGTACTCCAAAAGCTCCGGGTTCACCCCCGTCTGGCTCTCCGCCTTTGCCGTATTCTTTTTACCCGTCACGCTTCCCGCCGCAGCCGCAGCCAGCTCATGGTCGTCCAACAGGCTCTCCTTATCCTCCGGCACCGCATACTGCCCCACCAGCACGCGCTTATAAATATCAATCATCTCCTTGGGCGTCCCCTCGCCCAGCTTCGTCCCCTGGTTTAACAGCACCACCCGGTCGCAGTATTTGCTGATACTGCTCAAATCATGGCTGACAAACAGGATGGTCTTGCCCATCTGTTTAAATTCCTCGAATTTATGGTAACATTTTGCCTGGAAAAACACATCCCCCACCGACAGCGCCTCATCCACGATAAGGATTTCCGGTTCAATGTTAATCGCCACCGCAAATGCCAGGCGCACAAACATACCGCTGGAATACGTTTTCACCGGCTGGTACACATAATCCCCGATATCCGCAAACTCCAAAATGGATGCCATTTTCGCTTCAATTTCCGTTTCGGAGAAACCAATCATTGTCCCGTTCAAGTAAATATTTTCGATGCCGTTGTATTCCATGTTAAACCCCGCACCCAGCTCCAAAAGCGCGGAAATACGTCCGTTTACCTTTACTTCCCCTGCCGTCGGGTTCAGCACACCGGTAATAATTTTTAAGATGGTGGACTTGCCGGACCCGTTGGTACCGATGATTCCCACCGTCTCCCCCTGGTACACCGTCATATCCACCTGCGCCAAAGCATGGTGCGCCTTGTAACGTTTCCGTTTGGATAATCCAAGCGCTTCCTTCATCCGGTCGGAAGGTTTTTCGTACAGTTTATATATTTTATCCAAATTTTTAACCTGGATTGCTATCTTCTTCTCATCCACACGCAACGTCTCCATTTCTTCCATTCTTACAGCACATCCGCAAAATGTACTTTCAGCCGCTTAAAAATCAGGGAACCCACGCAGAACAGTGTCACCGTAAAAATCCAAAAATACGTGGAAGAATAAAAATGCTCAAAAAACCATTCCTGTTCATAAATCGCGCTGCGGTACCCGTTGACGATATAAACCATGGGATTTAATTTAAACAGCGGCTTTATCTGGTCCGAGAGCATGGAAATATCCCACAGAATCGGCGTCGCCCACATGCCAATCTGAAGCGCAATGCTGATAATCTGCTGCAAATCCCTGAAAAACACAACCACCGCACAGGTCGTATAACTGATGGCAAGTACCAGAATAAACTCGCAAAAACTGTAATAAAAAATCTGGAGCGTATAAACGCTCGGATAATACCCGTAAGCAATGGCGATGAGAAACAGCACCACAACAAAAAAAACATGGATGAACGTGGCGGCTATTACTTTTATAATGGGCAGGATACTGATTTTAAATACCACTTTTTTAACCAGATAATTATATTCCAAAAGTGCCGTAGTCCCGTTGGTCAGCGCCTCGTTAAAATAGAACCACGGCACCAGTCCAGCCGTCAGGTATAAGACATAAGGCACCTCAACCCCGCCTGCCACCAACTGGCTCCTGGTATCGAATACCCGGTCAAACACAATCCAGTACATCACCACCGTTACCACCGGCTGTACAAATGCCCAAACCATACCGAGATAGGAACCGGCGTAACGCTTCTTAAAATCGTTCTTCGCCAGCTTCCAAATCAGCCTGCGGCTTTGGTAGAGCTCCTTTGGCAGCACTGTCAGCCTGTCATAAAAAACGCCGAAAATGAAGCAGATAAAGCCCACTAACAAACACGCCATCACCTTCTTCATCTGCTCCGTCACCGGATCTGCCAGCGGATTGTGGTGCGCAAGTACCGTAATTGCCAAAGCAGCGGCAAGGGTATAAAAAGTACCCATTGCCGCCTGTTTCCTCACGACTGCGCTGCGGTAAATTCCCTGATACCGCCCCACTTTTTATCCTTATCGGCCATAATTAATTCCGTCCCCTCCGGAATGGGCCATTCCACGCCAATCTCCGGATCGTTATACAAAATTCCACCCTCATCGTCGGGATGGTAGAAATCCGTACACTTATACGCGAACTCCGCATAATCGGACAGCACAAGAAAGCCGTGGGCAAAATTTTTCGGGATAAAAAACTGTTTCTTATTTTCTGCCGACAATAACACGCCGAACCATTTTCCGAACGTTTTGCTCCCTTTCCTTAAGTCCACCGCCACGTCAAATACTTCACCGCTTACCACACGCACCAGTTTATCCTGCGGAAACTTTTTTTGGAAATGAAGCCCACGGAGTACTCCTTTTTTGGATGCGGACTGGTTGTCCTGTACAAAAACCTGGTCGATGCCCGCTTCCTTAAAGTCATTGTAATTATATGTTTCCATAAAATAACCCCTGGCATCCCCGAACACGGTGGGGGTAATGACTTTCAGCCCTTCTATTTCACATGTTTCTACCGTTATTTTTCCCATTTTCCAAAACTCCTTTTCCTCTCCGGTTGGTTCTTCCCTTTTCTCCCGCAGACTGCACTGCCCTGCTGCGGCCGCCGTCAGTTTTCCCCCGCAGGCTGTCCGGCTGTGCTGCGGTCATTCCCATTATCCCCCGCAGACGCTTCCTCTCTGTCATTTCCACCGCTGCCGTCTTCTTCCGCTTCCGGCAATTCGTCCCCGTCACGTTCGCTGCCGTCCGGTCCGGTACCGTCTTCCCCTTCCGGCAAAAGGTACGTTCCTTCCTGCTCCCCGTCCGGGGTCTGTGTATCGTCAATTCTTAAATAACTTAAGTTAAAATCCACATTACCTTCGATGCCGTCCACTTTTCCGCCGGAAGTATACTGCCACATGTGGTAATAGCCCTGGTAAAGCGGCACATCCCGGTATTCGGCAAGCCATATGATAAAATCATTCAGGCGGCTCACATCCAGCATTTCATTATACCAGTTTCTGGAACTGTACACGCCGGCGCGGTAGCCCGCACCCTCTATCGTCTTGCAGAATGCCGCGCAGACCGATGTCCGCGCCTCCACATCCAGCCCGTCCGCCCTGCCGTTTCCGCCAAGCCCTTCCGTATCAATGAACACCGGGTAATCCAAACGGTAATCCTTGCAAAGCGTAATAACCATACTGGCTTCTTCCACGGCTTCCACCGGGTCCACTGCCTGGGTGAAGAAATAAACGCCCACAGGTATGCCTGCGCTGGCAGCCCCTTTCATATTCTTCTCAAAATAAGGGTCTTCCACCAAAGCGCCCGTAGTAGCCCCGCGGTATCCCAAACGGATGATGGCAAATTCCACGCCCGCCTGTTTTACCCTGTCCCAATCGATTTCCTTGTTCCATTTGGACACATCGATTCCGAACTTGGCGTTTGCCTTGCCGTCCTGTATCTTCGTAATCTCAGAACTGTCCGCATCTTCCAGCGCTTCATTCGCTTCCAGGTCTTCCAGCTCCGCGTTAATTTCATCCTCCGTATAAATCAACAGGTTAATGTCGTCAATTACCACATATTCCACACTCTGTTTTACGGTAATCTGCGTCGGGGCGCCCGGCACCATGTAACCGTCCAGCTCTTTTAATTCCACCGCGTAATCGCCGGCACGCAAATGTTCGATATAAATAATGCCGTCCTGGTCGTCGTCGGTATATTCTTCCCCTTTGTTCAGCACCACGCAGAAATTTTCCCCCGTCACCAGATTACCGGCATTATCCACAATCTGTATCCGCAAATCCTTCTGCACGGAAGTCATTAACAGCGACAGCCCTTTTCCCTCATATTTTTCGATGGAAGAATAAGGAAGTTTGTCCGAGTCGAAAAAGGTTTCGTCCGACAAAAACGCACGGGTATTGTCCCCGATCTGTCCTCCCGTTTCCCCTGCCGCAGTCCCTTCCGTCCCCTGTTCCGCCATGGTTTCCTCTGCCGGGTTCCAAATGGAATCCCGGTTATCGTACACAACAATACCTATGACGGCGGCGAACATGAAGATGATCATGAAAATAACCATTTTCTTTACATTAGAGCCCATTCGCAACCTCTACCATATATTTTCCGTAATCCGTCTTCATCAATGGTTCCGCCAGCTTCAAAAGCTGCTCTTTTGTAATAAACCCTCTTTTGTAAGCAATTTCCTCAATGCAGGAAATATAAAGCCCCTGCCGTTTCTGGAACGCCGCCACAAAATCCGCCGCATCCAGCAGCGAATCATGGCTGCCCGTATCCAGCCACGCGAATCCCCTTCCCAGCGTTTCCACCCTCAGGCTTCCGCGTTTTAAATACTCGTTGTTGACGCTGGTAATCTCGATTTCTCCCCTTGCGGAAGGCTGTACATTCCTTGCGATTTCCACCACGTCGTTATCATAAAAATATAAGCCGGGCACCGCATAATTGCTCTTTGGCTTCTCCGGTTTCTCCTCAATGGAAAGCGCTTTGCCGTTTTCGTCAAACTCCACCACGCCATATTCCCTGGGGTCCCTTACATAATAACCGAAAATCGTTGCGCCCTTTTCCCTCGACGCCACCTCGCGAAGCACCCTTGAAAAGCTCTGCCCGTAAAAAATATTGTCACCCAAAACAAGCGCCACACTGTCACTGCCGATAAAATCCGCACCAATCAGAAAAGCGTCCGCCAGCCCCCTCGGATATTCCTGCACGGCATATTCCAGCTTAAGCCCCAACTGTTCCCCCGTACCGAACAGTTCTTCAAATACCGGAAGGTCCCTTGGTGTGGAAATAACCAGTATTTCACGGATTCCTGCTAACATCAGCGTTGATAGCGGATAATATATCATCGGTTTATCATACACCGGCATAATCTGTTTGGAAACCGCCTTCGTCAGCGGATACAGCCTGGTACCGTTTCCCCCGGCAAGAATAATTCCTTTCATTCCTTCCCATCCTCCTTCTTACTGCCAAACGCCGGCTTCTTTATCTGGTATACATTTCCTCGTAGTATTTCTGGTAATCGCCGCTTGTAACATTCTTCATCCAGTCCTCATGCTCAAAATACCACTGGATGGTCCGTTTAATGCCTTCTTTAAACATCGTCTCCGGCTCCCAGCCGATTTCCGCCTTGATTTTATCCGGCGCAATGGCATACCTGCGGTCATGGCCCTTGCGGTCTTCCACATAGGTAATCAAGTCTTTGCTGACCAGTTTTTTCCTCGGATCACTTTCCGGAAGCATCTCCTGCAAGGTTTCGATAATGATATGCACGATTTCGATGTTCTGTTTCTCGTTATGCCCGCCAACGTTATACGTTTCAAACAGCCGTCCTTTTTCCTGCACCATGTCGATGGCCTTCGCGTGGTCTTCCACATACAGCCAGTCCCTGACATTCTTTCCGTCACCGTAAATGGGAAGGCTGCGTCCGTGCAGCGCATTGTTTATAATCAGCGGAATCAGTTTCTCCGGGAACTGGTACGGTCCGTAATTATTGGAACAGTTTGTAATGTTCGCCGGAAAATGGTACGTATCCATATAGGACCTTACCAGCATGTCCGAGCCTGCCTTACTTGCCGAATAAGGGCTGTGGGGCGCATATGGGGTGGTTTCATAAAAATATTCCCCGTCATCTTCCAATGCCCCGTACACTTCATCCGTGGAAACGTGGAGGAACTTCTTATCTTCCTTAAAACTTCCGTCCGGCAGCTCCCACGCCGCTTTCGCGCAATTTAACATGACCGCTGTCCCCAATACATTGGTCTGTACGAAAACCTCGGGGTTACGGATGCTCCTGTCCACATGGGTTTCCGCTGCGAAATGCACCACGCGGTCGATGTCGTTTTCCGCAAAGATTTTTCCGATGGCTTCCTTATCACAAATATCCGCATTTACAAACGTATAGTTTTTCCTACCTTCCACTTCTTTCAGGTTTCCCAGATTCCCCGCATAGGTGAGGGCATCCACATTGATGATACGGATTTCGTCACCGTATTTTCGAAACATGTAATGAATATAATTAGAGCCAATGAAACCGGCGCCTCCCGTTACCAAATATGTCCTCATTGCTTTTTCCTCTCTTTCCTATTCCATTCCAATTCCTTATTTTCCCCATTCGATATTATTCCATATTCCAACTTCAATTTTTTCATTTCGGGATTTTATCCCAAACTACTATAAATATACCTCAAATGTGCCTAAAAAACAAGCTGATTTTCTTTTACGGATTTTGGAAGGTAACAATTCATTCCGGAAAGCCATGCCCTTGGGTAAGGAAGGCTGCAAAAACTACCTATCACCTTTTCGCGTCAACCCCATCCCCGTTAAGTAAATATCCGGAATATGGTACCTGACCGGAGCGTCCTTTTTTTTCTTTTCATAAACTTTTAATACGCCAATCTCTATTAAATGATCCACAACTGTTTTCAATTCTTCTTTCTGTATCCCGCATTTTACCAATGCAGAATAGAAAATTTCCTCATCGGCAGGAAACAGGCTGCAGTATTTTCTCAAATCTTCAAAAATCTGTTTATACTCCGAATATTCCTCCTTCATATCCGCCACCCGGTCCGCCGATACATCATCCGCTGAGTTCTTTAAAGACTTAGGGCTCAGTATCTTTTCCCATTTCCGGTTTCCTTCCTCCATTTCTTCCAGCCGGGCAGCGGAAGAAAACAGCTTAATCATGCTCCGGGGAACAATTTTTAAATTTGCATCGGCAAGCCGGTAAATAATCCAGTTATAGGTATATGTTTTATTTCCTTTCCCCATCTTTTCACCAACCAGCGCATTCAATATAACCTTATTAATTTCTTCACTTGGTCTTGGCATAATGCCGACCAGTTTAGATTCTTCCAAAGAATAACCGGCCTTCTCCAATACTCCTTTCAGTCTTTCTTTCAGACGGATGTCCGCTTCCATCATCCGTTTCCAAAGCATTGCCAAAAGATAATCATACGTCCACTCAATATTTCCGCGGTAATTATTCAGTTTTATTTTATCCGTCAGCATAACCTCTTTCTTAAAAATATCATTGCGCAGGAAAATTTTAGCCCGTAGTCCCTGATATCTTAAATTATTTTCCGCCCAAAAAGCCAGCAATTCAGAAATCAGTCCGCCCCTCACTTCCCTGTCCATACAAAAATCAAGCGAATCATAAGTGATGACAACCACCTTTCCTTCTTTCTCCAGGCACCGATTGGTTTCATCCAAAAGTTCTGAAAGTTCCTCGTTCATATTCCCGTATTTTTGGATACAATCCAACATTTGACTGTATCTGCAGGAAATTATTTTCTCATAATACCCAAAGGTTTTTATGGCATACCGGCGGATGATTTCTTTCAATGTCCTGACCGCAAGAATCTTCCAGTAAATTGTGTAATATTCCGTATTCTGTGTTTTTCCTATGGTTCTGAAATTAGCCTTATTCGGGAAATCGCCCGTTTTGTCCAAACCCGTCAGCCATGTGGTGGACAGTATTTCCCTTTCCGGGATACCGATATACCCTGCCATTTCTCTGATATATTTTTCAAATTTTAAAGTCCTGAACAAAGCCGTCTTACCGCTTCCTTTGGAACCGGTAATCATAAATTTGCTGTTATCAAAAATATACTTATACTCTTTTAACGGATAAAAATTCTTCCTTAAAGTTTCATAAGACTGGAATTCATCTTCTGCAGCAGGGGTATCAAAGGGGAAAATACCCCCAATTGCCTGCAGGATTTCCTTTTTTTCATCTAGTGCAGGATATTCCTCCGCCTCCCCGCATTCCGGAGTTTTTTCCAGCATATCCGCAATCTGCCTGTAAATATTTTTATCACCGTCACGCATCAGCAACTGCAGTAATTTTGATTCCGAATTCACATTCGCCGCCACCGCATCATAATAAATATTCATTGGATAATGTGCGGACGATTCGTCATAAATATCCGGAATTTCTTCAAAATAGCCAGCTTTTTGCAACGTAAAGAAACTGTGGTTTACGTAATAATCGATTTCCTCCTCTGCCGCATCTTCCAAAACCGGAACAGGTGTATTAATCAGATAAAAAGGGATATCCTGCCTGCATAATTTAGGCAGGACAAAATTCATCCCAATCATATTCTGCGCATTTCCGTAAAATAATGCTACCACTTCATCGGAGTAATGAAACAAAGTCAAACCGCCAATATCATGGATTCCAGCCCTTGCATCCATGAAAATGTAATCCGGTCGATATTGTTCATTGATCCGTTCTAACAGGCGCGTCACAGGATTGCCCTGCCCGTAAAATTTGGGCATATTAAAATCAATACGTGAAAGTTTGTAATAAAACTTTTCGTAATCATCCACCGACAGGTTTGCCGCCTGCATGACAAACAATTCCCCGCCGTCCATACCCAAAAGTTCTTTGGAAACAAACGGATAAATGTATTCATTTAAGTCAATTTGGGAATTTTCCTTTTCACACTCCACCAAAAAATCCACTACCCCATATTTGGGATAGTCCATCCCTTCTTCCGGCTTTAAAACCGTGGATAAGCCCGGTGCCTCTAAATCCATATCGATTACCACGGTTTTTTTCCCTTTCCGTGCCATCTGTAACGCAGAAAGCGCCAAAGTAGTCGTTCTTCCCACACCGCCTTTATACGAATAGAAGGTGACCGTTTTCGCATCACCCTCCACTTTCTCTGCAAAAGCATTATTCCAGTTTTTCTTTACCAGCGGACGCTCCCCATAATAAATGTGTTCCTCCAATTGCTCCACATTCCCGGAAACTTCGCCAAACAAAATACTGCTTTTCTCGATAGAGCGTACCTGACCAATCCAATTTTGGCCAATTACTTCCGCAAGTTGATTTCTTACCGTCTCCGGTTGGTACCCCCCTGTCACATAAATCGCAACTTTTCCATACACATCCCTTATGACATAAAATTCCCCCTCACTGGTTTTCTCCAATGATTTTAAGTATTCTATCGTTTTCTCTTTTACCTCATCAAAATGAATCATGCCAGCACCCCATCTACTTCCATTTTAATCACCATATCCATCAACGCTTCCATTTCCGTATGTATTTTCACGGCCAAAGCCTCCGTATTTAAAACACTACTGTCCGCTCCATACCTTTTATTCGGATTCCATTCACCTAAGATATTAGGACAAACTTCTTGCACATCTATGCAGTAGCCAGCAACGGCACAGTTACCCAAACGTATGAAATCCACTTCATCCCTCAATCCGCTGACTGCATGTCCAAATTTCCTTACTTCCTGCTGTCCGCCTGAAAAAGCATATCCCTGTCCGACAGCCATTAACAGTATGAGTTTACAATAACATTCCAATACATATCCAGCCAAATAATTTGCATTGAACCACTGCTGCTTTTCAAATAGTACATCCGATGATTCATACATTCGGTAAACCGCATCCCGGTAATTATCGTCCATTTCCATCTTCCCCTTTCGAGTTCTTATCCCACATTATAAACTCCATGTCCGTCATATACAATAATTTTTTAAATGCGTCATGGAAATCGTGTAACAGTTCAGCCTAAAATGTTATATTTGGGGGTTCCGCTCCTGGCTTTTGCCGAATATCAAAAAAGGTATGTCGCATTACACCATTTTGAATGCGGATATCTAAGGGAAACCGGACAAGGAGGTCTGCTACATCCCCACAACATTTTTGTCGATGAATAAATAAAATAGTTGTTGACTTTTTGGGTCACTACTGTCACAATTTATAATATAATTAAGAATAAATGAAACAAATCCTAAGAAAATCAAAAAACATATCCGGAGAGGGGTAATCATCCAATGATGTATATGCACTACTGCAAACCCTGCCATCGTGTCCACATGTTAAACGGACATAAGATGACCTGTCCAAAATGCGGAAGTTCTATTACGGAACTGCGGATTCCTTACATGGATTACGTCAGTATGGACATGGACGAGAGGGAGGCATTTAAAGCCCGATGCGCCGATCCTGACCAGCTCAAGGAATTAAGTACCACCTACCGTATGTATAAATACAGTAAATGGTACAAGGAGCTCCACAGGCAGCAATGCTAGTACGTCGCTCTGCAAGTTTCACTGGAATTTTGGGGACGCTTCAGATGGTTAAAAACGCGGGGGAAAATATGAATATTTTATCCGGCTTATATTTTTATGGATTTTTCCCATAAATAATAGTACAATAAGCACATTACGGAAGGAGGCTGCTATTTATGGGAAAACATACCAATGCTGCAGACAGCGGAAATACGGAACGCGAAAAAAAAGGATTACATATCAATCCACATTTGGTTCTGTTAGCTGCCATATTGGTTCTTGCCGGAATCTCCGTCCTAAAACTGGTCATTTGGAACCGCGGCACCAAATCGGATTACGATCCGGACCACCTTGCCGAAGGTTTTGACATCGAAGCGCTTGACACCATCATCCCCTTAAGCGAATCCCTTTTGGACGGACATGCGGATGACGGTGTAACAACTATCCTTTGTCTCGGAAACAATCCCCTGACGGACGAAACGGGGGATAACGGTTTCACCTCCCTTTTGGCGGCAAAAACAGGCGCCGCCGTATACAATGGCGGTTTTCCCGACTCCACGGTCGGCGCACGTTATTCCGCTTATAACGAAAGTTATCCAAGGGACAACTTTAACCTGCCCTATGTTGCAAAAAGCATCTGCACCGGGGATTTTAGCAGGATGAAAGCCGCTGCCGGGGCGGAAACGGACGGCAGGTATGCCCAAACCGTGGAAATGCTGGAGCAAATGGATTACGGAAGTATCGATATCATCGCCATTGTATACGATGCGGCGGATTATCTTGCACTGATTCCGTCTGACAACCCAAACGATCCTTACGAGCTGAGTACCTACACCGGAGGGCTGCGCAATGCCATCGAGGATATCCAGAAGGCTTACCCCTACATCCGTATTGTGGTCATGTCCCATACCTTTGCCCACCATGTGGACGAAAACGGGAATTACCAAAACGGGGGGAACACCGACCTCGGAAACGGCGCGCTGCCCCACTATCTCATAAAAGAAGTGGATGTTTCCATCTCCTGCGGCGTATCCATCATTGATAACTTCTACGGAACCATTAATGAGGATAATTATGCAGACTACATGACTGACTACATCCACTTAAACGATGCCGGACGCAACCTGATGGCAGACCGTTTGGCGGAACTGGTCAACACCGGATACACTTCCAAACGCTGAAACAGATATTTTGCCATACGGCAGTACAAAAGCGTGTTTGAAAATTGATTTCTGACAGATGTCAGGAATCAATTTTCAAACACGCTCTAATATTCCACCGAAAACAGCTCCCCGAAATCATAATTTTCCACGATTTCCAGCATTTTCCCAAGTTCTTCCCGCAGATTTTCTTCCGTCACTTCACATTTCCCCGATACAAAACATTCCGTCATGTACCTGTTGATATCAGGATGATAATGGCTGTAATCCGCATAGCAATCCAAATCACAGATAATCCACTCCTGGTTCGGAAAAAAGAAAACGCGCACATTGTCATAAGCAAGCAGCCGTTTTGAGATGTATTCATACTCCCGCATGGTGGCTTCCAAATGATTCTCCCGCAGCACATCATTCCAAAACAGGATACTGTAAGGCGGGAAAAACACATAAAATTCCGTTTCCGAATGCCGTTCCACATAAGGGCAGATATTGGCATCCAGATTTGCCTTCACATTTTCCACATAACTTTCCGGGTCTGCCTCCTCCTCCACCGTTTCCGGCTGGACATAATTGTGCATCACCCACTGTTTGCTGTAATATTCCTCCGTCCACCAGCTCGCGTACACAGTGGCAAGATCCGTCTTATCCGGGTCCGCAAGGGGGCGCAGGATATATTCCAAAAGTACATCCTTGTTTAACACATATGGCACGTCGTTCCATACATTGTCGTCATACAAATATTCCGGGACCGGATACTTGGTCTCCTCCACGCCGCCGCTGTAAGTGATGACGTCAATCCCAAGGAATACCGCTTCTACCGTATTCCCGCTGTCAAACAGGATATCCATAATATTCGCCTGGTCCTTCGGGAATGCCCCGCTGTAACTTAACTTTAACGTCTGCAGCCCCATCAGTTCCCGGAACCAGTTGGTATTAAAATTCACGGTCATGGATGAACCCAGAATCACGCTGTCATATTCCATATGTTTCGCCATCCCCGGATTTTGGTTCATCTGGTGGTCCACCACATAAGGAAAATCCTTTAACGGACTGTGGTACTGGAAAAACGGGTCCACATATACCACCAGCAGAACCACTACCGCCGTCAGCCCGCAAAACACCGTGAGGAAAACCGCCAGCCACCGTTTTAATTCTTTCCCGTCTTTCATACCGTTCTCCTCCCATTCCTGCCTCTGCACGCCCCATGGCAAGTAAACGCTTTCCTTCCCAAAAAACCAACCGCTTTTTCCCTAAAAATTTACATACAGGAAGGTTCCGACCTGTGAAAACGTCAGCACGCACCACAAAAGCGCCGCTGCAAGCAGCGCTGCATTCCAGGCCTTCGGTTTCATGCGTTCCGCCATCCATGCCGCATTTTTCCCGAAAAACACCAAAAGCAGGGAGCCTGCCGTAATTACCGCCATCAGGATATAATGCCCGAATTCCCACCGGTCCAGCCGCAGCACCTTCAACACATACCAAAATTCGTCCAGGTTAAAATACCCCGCAAGATTCCGGTTCACCCGCACAAAATCGTTTTGGAACAGTTTTGCCAGCAGTTCGCTGCCCTGCGCCACATCCGCCGCACGGAAATAAACCCATGCCACACTGACGTAAACAAATGTGGCAAACACACAGGCGCCCCTTCCCAGGCATCCGGCTGCCCTTCCCAGGATTCCCGGCTTTTCGTATCTTCCGACGGCCGCCTCTCCGCTCTCTTTCCTAATCCGCCAAACCTTCCGCCTTGTTTTCCCCTCCTGCCACATTCTCGTCGCCGCATACAGCACACCGTGCATCATCCCCCACAGGATAAAATTCCACCCTGCGCCGTGCCATATGCCGCTAAACAGAAAAACCGCCAGCAGATTCCGGTACATCTTCGCCTTCCCCCTCCGGTTCCCTCCCAAAGGAATATAGACATATTTTGTGAAAAAGCGGCTCAGCGTCATATGCCACCGTTTCCAGAAATCAATGATATTGCGCGCCTGGTAGGGCGATTGGAAGTTTACCGGGAGTCCGATGCCAAACATCCAGCCCACGCCCCTTGCCATATCACAGTAACCGCTAAAATCAAAATACAATTGCAGCGAATAAAACACCGCCAACAGCAGGGCATCGGAGCCATGCATCGCGGACAGATTGGCATACCCGTAGTCCACCGCTCCCCCAAACGTATCCGCCAAAATCACCTTTTTCAGCATTCCCATGACGAACAGTGCAATCCCACGGATAAACTGCTCCCCAACCAACCGCTTCCGTCCGACGGCGGCAAATTCCGAGAGCAGCTCCGAATGGTTTACCAAAGGTCCTTCCACCAGTTTCGGGAAATACAGGATATAGAGCAGGTAATCCCAAAACCCGCACGATTGGATTTCCCCACGGAACACATCCGCCAAAAAAGAAATCTGCTGGAACGTAAAAAAACTGATTCCCACCGGAAGAAGGATTTGGAATCCGCTTTCCCAAACGGCGCCGTCTCCCCCGAACAGCCCCAAAGGTTCCAGTTTCCTTAGATTATCCAACAAAAACCCCGTATATTTAAAATAGGCAAGCACACCCAGATTGCCAAGGATGCCCAGGGCAAAAACCGCTTTCCGTCCCGTTCTTCCCAGCCACCGGTACACGGCATAATTAAACGCCACGCTCCCTAAGAGGACCGCAAGGCTCTGCACCCCAAACCCCGCATAAAACCAAAGGGACATGGCGGTAAGCCAAACCTTTGCCGCCTTCCCCTCCCCTTTTCCCGCCATGGCATGAAAACCCGCCAGACTTACGGGAAGGAACACAAACACAAACAGGTATGAATGAAACAACATGCCACATACTCCAATCTTAAAATACCAAAGCCCATCAATCCCTGCATTCCCAAATCATCCCGTATGCATCATCCGTGCTGCTACCGGATCAAAATATACCGGATACCCTTCTATGGTGTCCAAAAGTTCCAACCCGAAATCCTCCGGTTTTGCCGACACACCTTTGTTGTTCGGCAGGACAATATAAGTGCAGTTACGTTCCCTTGTCAGCTTCAGCAGTTCCTCGATGTCAATGGTCGCAGGATGGTTCATCACCGTATGCACCGGTTCCGCATACTGCCACTTCGGCTCCACCATTTCCCGTCCGTAAAGCAATTGGATGTCCGTATCATACTGTCTGACAAAATAAACCAAATCCGTAGGGAATACCGCCCAAATCCGTTCTTCCCCTTCCTCCGGCGCAATGACATCGCAGATATCAATCACCTTCTGCGGGATATGGTACGGGTTTTCCGCCTTGGACATATACTGGCTGGCATATACATAAGTCCCGCCAAATGCCACCGCCAGACAAAGCAGCACAAGCGTCAGCCGCTTCATCCACGGCCCCGCCGCTCCGCATTTCCCGCATAAAAAACCGGCAAATTTCACACCGCCGTATGCAATGACAATGCCCATGGGTACCAGCCAAAGCATCCGGTAGTACGTATCCCCGTCCCCCATCAGCCGCACAAAGGCTTTCCTCGTAATGGGGAAAAAGAAACCAAGCAGCAGACTGACCGGCATATAGACAAACATCGCCCTCCTGTGCCTGTCCTTTTCCGTAAACAGCAGGTAAACCAGCGCCAATGCAAACAATACAATAAGATACCGTCCGCCCACGTAATTCTTAAAGATTACTACACTTTCCATGAAAATCCCATACATCGTTTTCTTCTACCTTTCCCCATGCTCCATATGCTTTCTTTGCGCCAGGCATACCGCACCGCCGCACGGCGCATTCCCATTCCAATTCCCTGCACTACACATGCAAAAACAAATACAATACCATATAAAACAGATTCGGCACGCAGGCAAATCCCGCCTTTACCAATATGCGGAACTTCCGCTCCGTCAGCGCCATCCAAAACGCAACTGCGGCAATCAGGACCACATTCAGGAACGCCACCATGGACGTACATACCCCTGCCGTCATATTCGTCAGGCAGAGCAGGAGCCACATTCCCCCCTGGTGTCCCGTTTCCCGTTCGTTCCCCTTATCGAAAATCCAAAGAAGCAGCCACACCGTCGCCGGAACCACGAAATTCGCTGCCACCGATTTTCCCTGCCATGTCCGTGTCAGAAAAAATGTCTCGTTCGTATAAATGGAAACATTCCCGAACATCTGCAACAATGCCATGATAACCATAAATACCGGAAGATATTCCCTGTTCTTCGCCGTCAAATGTTTCCCGATTTCATAATAAACCATATAGGTCAGCGGGATAAGCAGAAACGGCAGGATACTATGGGCGAGGATGGTGGCATGGATTCCCGACATTTTGGCAATATAAGCCGTCCATACCGGAAGCACCGCCAGCGAATGGCGGATATCCAAAGAAGTGGTTCCCCCGGTATAAGGCTTGATCAGGTACATGGTCCCACTCTGCTGGGTCACCAGGGACTGCGCCACATATTCCGCATCGTCCCCGTCAAAGGAAGCCAATGTAAACGCCTTATAAAGCTGCCATCCCACCAAAGCAAAAAACAACAGCCACTCAATCTTTACTTCTGCGGACATTCCCCGCACATCCACCGCCGGCTTTAAATCAGCCCATTTCTTCCGCCCTGCCCCGGAAGCCCTACCGGACCGCTGCACGGAATCCTTCTTCCAATCCTGCAGGAAAAGCCCGGCTCCCGCTGCCGCAGCCAAAAGCGCAAGTACCGTAAACCAAACCACCATCGTACGGAAACTGTAATATTTCACAAAAAGAATACAGGGAACCGTCACAAGCCAGCACAAGGGCAGCATCACCAGATACCCTGCCACAAATACCACCACCGCATTCCTCCTGTTTTCTGGAAGCCACCGCGCCGGAAGCAGTCCCATACAAAACGGTATCACCAAAAGCCACAAAACCAGGCTGATTCCTTTTAACAAAACCATAAAAACCTCCATCATTCCACATACACATACACGCCGCCCGTTTCCCGGCGGCACCGGTAAACAGTAACCAACCGTAACTATTTTAACCCAATTCCTCCTATCTGTCCATGGACAATCTCATCATATCATGCTAAAATATATACAATTGCGGGAAAATATACCCGTACAGATTACACAACCATGCAAACTATGCAAATGAGAGGAATCAGGCAATATGAGGAAAGTATTAGTCATCGGCGCCGGTCCCGCAGGACTTACCGCAGCCTATGAATTATTATCAGACAGACAGTCCGGCAGCCCTGCCGTGGACAACGATTACGAAGTAATCGTATTTGAGGAAACCGACACGTTCGGCGGAATATCCAGAACCGTAAATTATAAAGGCAACCGCATGGACATGGGGGGACACCGTTTCTTCTCCAAAGTACCCGAAGTCAACGAATGGTGGGACCGAATGCTTCCCGAACAGGGAGCGCCCTCCTACGATGATATCCTGTTAAAACGTTCCATGCCCCTTGCCCAACAAGGTCCTGACCCGCAGAAGGAAGACCGGGTCATGTTAAACCGGAACCGGGTTTCCCGTATTTATTTTAAGAAAAAATTTTTTGATTACCCGATTTCCCTGAAATTTGAAACCTTAAAAAATATGGGCTTTTTGACCACCATCCATGTATTTTTCAGTTATCTTGCCGCCTTACTCCACAAACGTCCCGAAAAATCACTGGAAGATTTTTATGTGAACCGCTTCGGGCATAAGCTGTATGCGATGTTCTTTGAAAATTACACGGAAAACCTTTGGGGACGCCACCCCGGCGAAATTGCCCCCGACTGGGGCGCACAGCGTGCTAAGGGGTTATCCATTTTCGCCATCCTTAAGGATATGGTATTAAAGCTCCTTCCCGGCAGGAAGAACCGCAAAGTGGAAACTTCCCTGATTGAACAGTTCAAATACCCGAAACTCGGTCCCGGACAGTTATGGGAAGTCACGGCCGACGAAATTACAAAGCTGGGCGGAACCATCTTAAAAAACAGCCGGGTAACGGGATTCACCAAAGACGAAAACAACCACATTACCGCCCTCACTTATGAGCAGGACGGCAAAACCTTTACCATGGAAGGCGATATCTTCATCTCCTCCATGCCGGTCAAGGATTTGGTTGGCGGAATGAACGGCGTACCGAAAAAAATCGCCCGCATTGCCGACGGACTTCCGTACCGTGATTACCGCACGCTGGGCGTCCTCGTCCCCAAACTGAACCTGAAAAACAGGACAAAAATGAAAACCGTGGGCAACATCGTCCCCGACTGCTGGATTTACGTCCATGACCGGACGGTAAAGTTAGGGCGTCTGCAAATATACAACAACTGGTCCCCTTACATGATTAAGGATTTAAAACATACCGTTTGGGTCGGTTTGGAATATTTCTGCAACGAAGGCGACAAATACTGGAACATGTCGGACAAGGCGTTTACGAAGTTCGCCGTAGGCGAAATGGTAAAAATGGGACTGATTGACAGTCCTTCCGAAGTCATCGACACCCATTCGGAACGGGTGAAGAAAGCATACCCTGCTTATTTTGACACGTATAAATATATGGACCAACTGGTGGCGTATTTGGATACCATCGATAATTTGTATTGTGTCGGAAGAAACGGGCAGCATCGGTATAATAATATCGACCATTCCATGTGTACTTCTTTTGAAGCCGTAAAGAATATCAAAAACGGAATCCGTGACAGGGGAAATATCTGGGGGGTTAATACGGAGAAGGAATACCATGAGGAAGCGAAGGCGAATGAGATGGAGTGATGTGTTTTCGGCAGACAGGGAAAGATGAGAAATGCTTCATTCCTGCCGGAACATGACGTCAAAGGCATCCTGATATCCGGCAGTCACCAATTGCTTCTTGAAACAATCCGGTACCAAAGGAAACCACCGCCCTGTAAGGGTTCCACAACATATTTTCTGCGGATATTTCTCAGCGCGTTTGAAAATTGCCGGAATGAATTTTCAAACGCGCTTTAGCAACTCTACGATTCGTGGGTGTGAATCTGCACCAATTTATCCTATACTTTTCCAAAGAAAGAGGCGGCGTTGGCATGGACCAGAAGAAAACAGGCAGATTTATCGCCCAAATGAGGAAACAGCAGAATTTAACCCAGCGTGAACCGGCGGACAGCCTTGGCGTGAGCAACAAAACCGTAAGCAAATGGGAATACGGCAACGGAATGCCGGAGCTGTCCTGTATGAAGTCCATCTGCTGCATCCTCAAAATCAGTCTGAACAAATTGTTTTCGGGTGAAAAGCTAAACGGCGCAAACTACAAAATGACATACAATCCCATTGGAAAAATAGATATTATATTGTCTTAACAAATCGACAGCTTCCTCCACAGTAGCTGCGTTATCAAACACAAGGCGAATCGCGGTGGTGGTATTTAGCGTCACCTTATCAGAATAATAGGGTGCTTCTGCTTCCGGCACGGCAAGCGAGGCAAGGTCGCCCATTTCTCGTATCCTTTCCCCTTGCCCTCGGCTTTCTTGGCGGCTATGTCTACCATGCGCTGTACGCTGTCTTGTTTCGGGGTGTTTACAGCGGCTTTATTCCGCTGTAAACGGTCTTTTATACTGCGGGGGTATTCTTGTTTGGGTGCGGGCGTTTCGGCGGCTCTGGCGGCGTTCTGTGCGTTTATGGTGA
>CAJUMD010000009.1 GCA_910587275.1 uncultured Kineothrix sp. | reverse complement strand
TTTATCAACCACCCTTCTTGGAATTCCCTATATTTGAATTATACAGGAAGCTCCTTTTTTCTCTGTTATTTCAGTTTACCATATTATGCCCCTTCATTCCATGCCCCTGTGTCGATTTCCCGATATCGGGAAATTTTTGAAAATCTATTGACAAATTGCATCAGTAGGTTTAATCATCCAAATATAGTGCTTTAAAAATACCCCGTTCCCTCCGGGGCATTCCCTTAGATATTGTATTCTGACCATATCAGTTCCTTGAAGGTCACGCCCATCCCCTTACATATTTTTTCAAGCTCATTTACCGTAGGGGACACCTTCCCATTCTCTATGTTATTCAGTATCGTTTTCCCTATCCCCGTCAGTTTTTCCAGCTCCAGTATATTCCCCTTCCGTGTCTTAACTGCCACAAAAGGATTTCCGCCATCCGCACATACCTCCATGGGTATATCATACGCGTCATATACTCGTTTTAGGGCTTGTAATTTTTTCCACACTAAAACAATCTCCCTACATAATTCTGAAAAATGATGCAGGAACATCCCCGTACCTGTATTTTCAATATTTTTCAAATTCCTCCTTGACTTTTATGCGCATTATGCGCACAATATAATTGTAAGGAGGTTACAGGATGAGATTCCGGGAAATAGAAAAAATAATCTTAGAAGATGGATGGCAGTTCAAAAAAGCAAAAGGTTCTCACTATTCCTACATCCATCCACAAAAGCCTGGCAAGGTTTCCATTCCAAATCATCCCGGAGACCTTGACCCCCGTACAATTAAATCTATTTTGAAGCAGGCCGGGTTGTAAAGCCCGGTACTGCAACACCATAAAGGAGGATTTTTCTATGAAATTAACTTATCCCGCTTGTTTCTATCCCTGTGAAGAAAAAAAAGGAGGATTTACCGTTGAAGTTCCGGATCTTCCCGGCTGTGTCAGTGAAGGCAGCACATTGGCGGAAGCTATCCTTATGGGTACTGATGCCGCATCCGGCTGGGTTCTTGACGAACTGGAGGACGGGAAACCAGCACCCGAAGCAAGCCCATTGGAAAGCATTACCCCGGAAGATGGCGGTTTCGTAAGCATGCTGGTTTTGGATATGGATGCCTATGCTGAAAAGTATGGTGAAAAAGCTGTAAGAAAAAATCTCACCATTCCCGCATGGCTCAACACGTTTGCGGAAAACAACCACATCAACTTTTCGCAAGTCCTTCAAGATTCCTTAACTGCTCTTTACCAGCAAAGACAGCAGGCCTAAAGGACTGCCCCGGTTCGTCAGAGAATCGGGGCAGTCCTTTTCCATTTTCAAAACATCTAATTTTCAAGGCAAAAATACCTGATCTTTTGCATCTGTCAATTTTAACTTTCACAAAAGGATTTCCGCCATCCACACATACCTCCATGGGTATATCATACACGGTGCGGTCCCATTTGTGTGTATGCAAATTTTCCCTTTAATTTTATTCATATTTTTTACGTAATATTACGTATTAGTATTGACATACGTAATATTACGTATTATAATATATATGATAAGGGAAGGAGATACAGACATATGCCAATGACACCACGGGAGATGATAAAACATCTTAAGAAAAACGGGTTTAAGGTAGTCAGCCAAAATGGCTCTCATGTAAAAATGAGAAACGAAACTACCGGACACCAAACCGAAGTTCCTTATCATAGCTCAAACCTGAAAAAGGGACTTGAGCAGGCTATATTAAAACAGGCGGGGCTTAAATAACCCGCCCCACAAAAATGGAGGATATGAAAATGAAAAAAATGTTTTACCCAGCACTCTTTCATAAAGCTGAGGAAGGCGGTTTTTGGGTTTCTTTTCCCGATATCCCCGAATGTCTTACCCAGGGCGATGATATGACACAGGCTTACGAAATGGCGACCGATGCACTCGGGCTGGCACTTACCAGCCGTGAAAAAGAGCAGCAGCCAATCCCTGCCGCTTCCGAACCTTCCGCAATCTTCCCGGAACCGGATTCCTTTCTTGTTGTAATTGAGTTTGATATGCTGGCTTACAGAAAACGCACAAGCTCCCGTGCAGTCAAGAAAACCCTTAGCATCCCCGAATGGCTGAATGAAGCGGCAATGGCAATGGATTTAAACTTTTCACAGGTTTTGCAGGAAGCCCTGCTTGCAAAAATACAAATGTGATTAACAATTTTAAGGGGGGGGTAACGCAAATGGCTCTGCCAAATGGAAATTACTGCGCCTACCTGCGCAAAAACCGTCCCTGCGCTAACAGGGACGGCTACCGATACCAAAGATGATATCCTGTATTTTTCATGCAATTACATTGTATCATCTGCATCAAAAAACTGAGCGGCAAACGGACAAACAAGTTCGGTGTATACCCTCCCGTTACGGAATTCACCGCAAACGGTTCCCCCATCACCCCAAAGGCATTATGCTACGTCCCCGACTGGTACACGGGCTTTTACGCACTCATGCGGTACCGGGACGGTACTTTTAATGCCAGTGATTTCCTTTCCACGGAAATAAAGCCGTCCGAACGCCAAAATGAAATCATCAATAAAATCATAGCCTTTTATAACAGCAGTAACCGGATGGCATCCGCTTCCAAGACCTTTGCGGAAGTATATCAGGAGTATTTTACCTATAAGTACGAACGGGACAAGACACGCGAGTACTCAAAATCTTCCATCGGCGCCACGAAGTCAGCCTATAACCAGGCGAAAGCGCTGCATGATAAACCTTTCAGTTCCCTCCGCACGGAAGACCTTCAGGACGTCATCGACAACTGCGAGAAAAAACACGCAGCAAAGGAGCACATCAAGAACCTGTTTAAGCAGATGTGGGATTATGCCTATTCCCATGACCTTTGTGATAAGCAGTACGCGGACCATCTGCGCATCAACACGCCTGACGATGACGAGAAAGGGGAACCGTTCACGGAACAGGAACTTTCCACCATTTGGGAACATTCAGGGGAAAACGCCATCCTCCGGGACATCCTTATCATGATATACAGCGGTTTCCGCATATCCGCATACGGAAAGATGGAAATAAACATGGGGGAACAGTATTTCCGTGGCGGGGTTAAGGCGACCGCCGGAAAAAACCGGATTGTCCCGTTTAACAAGGAAATTATCACGTTTGTGGATGAAGGCAACCCTCTTTCACTTATCCCCATACCTGTTCCGCACTAAATTTAACGATGCCCTTTCCTCCATCGGCATCACCGGCCACACACCGCACGACTGCCGCCACACCTTTTCATGGCTCTGTGATAAGTACCACGTGGATTCACTGGCAAAAAAATGCTTTTGGGACATGCCCTTGGAACAGATGTCACGGACTTAAAGTATGGGCACCGTACCGTTGATGAATTGCGCACGAAAATCAATAAAATATGCCGGTAAACATATTTCCGCTCATATAACACATATAAAAATATTTATCATTTCTATTGACAAATATTTTTATATGTGTTATTATATTATTGTCAGGAGGGAAAAACATGAAAACTTATTCTTCAAGGGAAGTGATAACAGCGCTTAAGGCGGATGGGTGGTATGAAGTAAATGTAGTCGGGAGCCACCACCAGTACAAGCACCCAACCAAAAAGGGACGTACCACGGTAAAGCATCCTGACAAGGACATACCGCTTCCAACGCTAAAGCGCATTGAGGAACAGTCGGGGCTGAAGTTTCATTAGCCCCGGTTCCCTCCCGGCACAAACATTAAGGAGGTTTTTTATGAAAAAAGTGGAACGTTATTTTTATCCAGCCATCTTCATCTACGAACCCGGAAAAGAAATTGCCGTTGACTTTCCGGATTTAAAATGTGCAACCAGCGGCACGGATGATGATGATGCTTTCCTGTCAGCGCGGGAACTTCTCGGCTGTGTCCTTTACGGGCTTGAGGAGGACGGGGAGGAAATCCCATCCCCTACTCCTTTATCCGAAATCGAAATAAAGGAAAATGAACGGGCGGTTTTGGTTGATGTGTATATGCCGTCCATCCGCATGGCAAACGTGAACCGCTCCGTCAACCGTACCGTGACCCTTCCCGCATGGTTAAACGCCGCCGCCTTAGAACGGAACATCAATTTTTCACAGGTATTGCAGGATGCCTTGAAATCCAAGCTCCATCTTGGGTAAAGAAATGCCCCGGTTTCTTTTTCCGGGGCATTTCCTTATGTATGATTTGTCGCTAACTTGTCGCTAACCGTATTGATTTATTAGCATTTTTCTTGTTTATTAACAAACCAAAATGGAACCCAAAACACCGATAAATACTGGATTTTTCGCTTTTTTTCAGTATTTTCTTGTATCTGTAAATTTTAATTCTTCCTTAAAACATGTTTCGCTCCGGGAATTGTCAAACCCCAATCCCCTGCACGGTATGTGTATAACAACAATGCGGAATACCGTTAAAACACATGGATTCCACGCATTTTTCCGGCATTCCGCCCTGTCACCCCAAATTACCTTTCCTTCAAATACGCATCGATTCCTTTTGCTCCGGCTTTTCCCGCACCCATGGCAAGGATAACCGTAGCCGCGCCCGTTACTGCGTCGCCGCCTGCGTAAACGCCTTCCTTTGTAGTCTTTCCGAACTCCTCATCCGCCACGATGCATTTCCATTTGTTCGTTTCCAGCCCTTCCGTGGTGGAGGAAATCAACGGATTCGGGGAAGTACCCAGGGACATAATCACCGTGTCCGCCTCGATGGTAAACTCGGAATCCGGCTTCACCACCGGTCTTCTCCTTCCCGAATCGTCCGGTTCGCCAAGCTCCATCCGCACGCATTTCATACCGCTTACCCAGCCGTTTTCGTCCGTCAGGATTTCCACCGGATTGGTCAGCAAATCAAAAATAATGCCTTCCTCCTTGGCATGGTGCACTTCCTCCACCCTCGCCGGAAGTTCTTCCTCGCTCCTGCGGTATACAATATGTACTTCCGCACCCAGGCGCAAAGCAGTCCTTGCCGCATCCATCGCCACGTTTCCGCCGCCCACCACGGCAACCTTTTTCCCGCGCATAATCGGCGTATTGGATTCCCCGTCAAAGGCTTTCATCAAATTGCTTCTGGTCAGATATTCGTTGGCGGAAAACACGCCGTTCGCCTGCTCTCCCGGAATCCCCATAAACTTCGGCAGTCCGGCGCCGGAGCCGATGAATACCGCATCGAATCCTTCTTCTCCCAACAGTTCGTCAATGGTCACGGATTTTCCCACTACCACGTTGGTTTCTATTTTTACGCCAAGGGACTTAACGTTCTCGATTTCCTTTGCCACCACGGCTTCCTTCGGAAGACGGAATTCGGGGATACCGTATACCAGCACGCCCCCCGCTTCATGCAGCGCTTCAAAAATCGTCACCTCATAACCCATCTTCGCCAAATCCCCCGCACAGGTAAGCCCTGCCGGACCGGAACCGATAACCGCCACTTTCTTTCCGTTCTTTTCCTTCGCACCGGCGGGTTTGATGCCGTTTTCCCTTGCCCAGTCCGCCACGAAACGTTCCAGCTTGCCGATGGAAACCGGCTCTCCCTTAATCCCCCGGATACATTTTCCCTCACACTGGCTCTCCTGGGGGCATACGCGCCCGCAAACCGCCGGAAGGGCGCTCGCTTCGCTGATAACCTGGTAAGCCGCTTCCACGTCCCCGTCCTTTACCTTCTCGATAAAGCCCGGAATGTTAATTGCCACGGGACACCCCTTAACGCACTGCGCATTCTTGCAGTTAATACAGCGGGAAGCCTCCTCCACCGCTTCTTCCATATTATATCCAAGGCACACTTCCTCAAAATTGGCAGCGCGCACTTTTGCCTCCTGTTCACGCACAGGCACCTTTTTCAATACGTCCATACGAATTCTCCTCCGTTTCACCGCCCCTGTCTGCGGGCAGCCGTCTCATCCATTTCCGTCCCATTTGGCAGGGCTTTCCGTAGCTTCCGGCAGGAACCGCCAGCCCGTCAGCCGCACTGGCCGCAGCCGCCGTGATGGGTATCGCCCTCTTGCAGTTTCAGGACAGCCCTGCCCTCTGCGGTTTTATACATCTGCTGGCGCTTCATCGCCTGGTCGAAATCCACCTGGTGTCCGTCAAATTCCGGTCCGTCCACGCAGGCGAATTTCACTTCGCCGCCCACCGTCACACGGCATGCGCCGCACATTCCGGTGCCGTCCACCATAATCGGGTTTAAGCTCACCACCGTGGGTATGCCCAGCTCTTTCGTCATTTTGCAGACAAATTTCATCATAATCATCGGTCCGATGGCCACGCAGACATCATAGTGCTTTCCTTCTTCCACCAAATCCTTAATGGTCTGCGTCACCATACCGCTCCTGCCGTAAGACCCGTCGTCCGTGGTCACGTACAGGTTTGCCGCCACCGCTTCCATTTCCTTTTCCAAAATCAGTAAATCCTTTGTCTTGGCGCCCACGATAACATCCGCACCCACGCCCTGTTCCCGCAGCCACTTCACCTGCGGGTAAACGGGTGCGGTGCCTACGCCGCCTGCCACAAAGAGGATGCTTTTCTTCCCAAGCTCCTCCGGCGTTTCGTCCACAAACTCTGAAGGACAGCCAAGCGGTCCCACGAAATCATGGAAACAGTCCCCTTCCTTAAGCTCCGCCATCTTCATCGTCCCTGCCCCGACGGTCTGGAACACGATGGTCACGGTACCCTTCTCCCTATCGTAGTCGCAGATGGTGAGCGGAATCCTTTCCCCCTCCGCGTCCATCCTGACAATAATAAACTGCCCCGGCTGGCACCTTTTCGCAATCCGCTTTGCCTCTACCACCATGAGGTAAATATTTGCCGCCAGCTCCCTTGCCTCTAAAATCCTGTACATCTTATCCCTCCTGTATCAGCCGTAAAGCAACTCAATGCTTTACCGTATGAAAGCCATTAAATTATATCATAATGGAAAACCGTAAAAAACGCAAGCCTAAATGTCTACCAGTACAATCTTTCCTTCCGCGTCATAGGTAATCCTGCACGGCATCCCGTTTTCTATGTTCACCCCGTACATCCGCTCCGTTTTGGACTGGATGCCCGTGGCATCCTCATAATATTCATAAATCACGTAATAATCCCCGCATCCTTCAATCCGTACCACCGCATTGTATTTATACACGTTCCGTCCGCTCATACCCCGCATCTTGCCGTTTTCGTCCAACAGGACATCCGCACGCATCAGCGCATGAATCACGTTGGAGATTGCCATATCCACCGTCACATCCGTATGTAATTCCAAATGGTACTCACAAACCGTCATTTCGCTGACCGCCCCTTCCGGGCTGACCGCAATAAACTGGTAAACCGAATCGCCAAGCGGCATGGAAATCGCCGTGGTATACCGGGAACTGTCAATGGTAGGCACGGACCCGTCCGACGTATAATAAACCAGGCAGTCCTCCGGCACCGTCACTTCAATCATGCACGGTTCCCGGTATTCCCCGCTGTATGCCGAAACTTCCGGCGCCGGGGGCGGCTGGACCTCGATATGGTATGTATTGGATACCGCATCGCTTTCTATGCCGTAATCGTTTACGAAATAAGCCGTCACGATATAGGAACCCGGCTCTAAAAATATGGGCGCCGTATATACGCTGCTCTTTTTATTTGGCTTCGTCCCATCCAGCGTATAATAAATTTTCCCCGATGTATTGGCGCTTAATTTTAAAGGCAACACTTCCTGGTAGCGTCCCCCTTCTTCGCTGAATTCCGGCGGCTTGGCAATAAACTGCTGGTACCCGTTTACGATGTCTTCCCGTCCGCATCCCTCCAGCAGTTCGATAATGGCGGGATAATCTTCCCTTCCCTTATAAATCTCTATGGCCTTCGCATACGCCCGTTCTTCTTCCGTCTCCCCAAAGCGTTCCGGGTCCTGTATCACTTCCTGCATCATGGACAGTACGGTATCCTCTTTCCCTTGCAGCCCATACAGTTCGGCAAGCCGGAAAAAGATGGTAATATTATCCGGGTCCAGCCCGCGTGCCTTCTCCAGCCATTCCACCGCTTTCGCATACATTCCCATGTCCGCCGCCTTATGCGCTTCCTCCATCTGGTAATCCACGGAATAAATGCGCAGGTACCGGTAATGCGCCCATGACCCTGCCGCTGCCGCAAGTACCAGAAACAGGCAGACGACGGCTATGATCCATACCCGCTTCTTCCTTTTTCCCTGTTTTCCTTTTTTTCCGTCTTTGCCATGTCCCCCACCTGTTTTCCCGGTGTTCCCGCCTGCTGCCTTCCCTTTTCCATTTTCTGCTGCTATTCCTGTCCCTGTTTCCGGTCCCGTTCCGTCCGCAAGAGCCGGCATTTCTTCATCCGCCAGTTCCACTAGCAAAGTCGCCAAAGACTCATTGATTTCCCTCTCAATCTCCGGTTCATAATCCGGCACAATCCGGATTTCCTCCCCGCAGTTATCACAGTACAAATGGCCTTCCGCCAATTCGTAACCGCATTTTGGACATTTCATAACCAAATACCTTTCTTACTTTGCCTGAAGCGCTACCGACTCCACACAGTTGTTCATCAGCATCGCAATCGTCATGGGACCCACGCCGCCCGGAACCGGCGTTATGGCGCTGCACACGGGCGCAACACTGTCATAATCCACATCCCCGCACAGTTTTTTCCCTTCCATGCGGTGGATGCCCACATCGATGACAACGGCGCCTTCTTTTACGTATTCCCTTGTGACCATTTTCGGCTTACCCACCGCCACCACAAGAATGTCCGCACGTTTCGTGACCTCCTTTAAATCCCTTGTCCGGGAATGTGCCACCGTCACCGTCCCGTTTTCCCTAAGGAGCAGCAGTGCCATTGGTTTGCCCACGATATTGCTCCTTCCGATAACCACGCATTCCTTTCCCGTAATTTCAATGCCGGACCGCTTTAACAACTGGATAATGCCTGCCGGCGTACAGGATACGAAACCGGGCTGCCCGATACAGAGCGCGCCCACGCTTTGGGGATGGAACCCGTCCACATCCTTCTTCGGATGGATTGCACCGATAACCATATCCTCATCGATATGCCCGGGCAGAGGAAGCTGCACTAAAATTCCGTTGACGTCCTTCCTCCCGTTCAGTTCCGCAATCAGGTCAAGCAGTTCCTCCTGGGACGTTTCCTCCGGCAGTTCATAGGCAAGGGAACGTATCCCTATGTATTCACATGCCTTTTTCTTGTTGCCCACATATACGCTGGACGCCGGGTCATTTCCCACCTGGATGACCGCCAGCGTCACCTGCGTCCCTTCCGCCTTCATGGCTGCCACCTTTTGTTTTAACTCATCCTTTATCTGCGCGGAAACTGCCTTTCCGTCAATGATCTGTGCCATCTTTCCATCCCTTCCTTTCCGAATCCAAAACCCGGCCAAAATACAAGCCTTAACGCATGTTTCCCTTAAAATAACCCGGTAATCACACCGTCCACGTCCACGTCAATCCGTAACGCCGCCGGTTCCTTCGGCAGCCCCGGCATCGTCATCACCGCGCCCGTCAGTACCACGATAAAACCGGCGCCGGCAGACACGTAAGCCTCCCTCACCTGCATGGTATAACCCTCCGGTCTTCCCAAAAGAGCGGGATTATCCGACAGCGAATACTGCGTTTTTGCCATACACACCGGAAGGCTTCCAAAACCAAGCTCCTCCAGCTTTTTCAATTGGAGCTTTGCCGCGGGCGCATAGTTCACCGCCCCGGCGCCGTAAATCTCCTTTGCCACCGTTTCTATCTTTTCTTCCAGGGATATTCCGTTGGGGTAAAGGAGTTGAAAACGGCTTTCTGCTCCTGCTTCCCGTTCCGGCGCTTCCAGCGCTTCCAGTACTTTCCCTGCCAGTTCCACGCCGCCTTCGCCGCCCTTTTCCCATACCTGCGCCACCGCGAATTTGCAGTTCCTTTTCTCGCAGAATTCCTTTACGAAAGAGACCTCCGCTTCGGTATCGGTCACGAAGGAATTTAACGCCACCACCACGGGAATCCCGTATTTCTGCAAATTCTCCATATGTTTTTCCAGGTTGGCAATGCCTTTTTCCAGCGCGGCAAGATTTTCCCCGTTTAAATCCGCTTTTGCCACTCCCCCGTTATACTTTAGCGCCCTTACGGTCGCCACTAAAACCGCCGCATCCGGTTTCAGACCGGCGATCCGGCATTTGATGTCAAAAAATTTCTCCGCGCCCAAATCCGCGCCGAAACCGGCTTCCGTAATGCAGTAATCCGCCATTTTAAGTGCCGCCTTTGTCGCCCGTACCGAATTGCACCCGTGGGCAATGTTGGCAAAAGGACCGCCGTGAACCAGCGCAGGCGTATGTTCCAGTGTCTGGATCAGGTTCGGCTTTAATGCGTCCTTTAACAGCGCCGCCATGGCGCCCACCGCCTGAAGGTCCGCCGCCGTCACCGGACCGCCCTGCATGTTATAGGCAACCACCATCCTTCCGAGCCGTTCCTTCATGTCCTCCATGTCTTCGGCAAGACAGAGGACTGCCATAATTTCGGATGCCACAGTAATGACAAAATGATCCTCCCTGACCGTACCGTCCGCTTTATTCCCAAGACCCACCACGATATTTCGCAGTACCCTGTCATTCATGTCCAGACACCTTTTCCATACCACCTGCCTGGTATCGATGCCTAAAGCGTTGCCCTGCTGGATATGGTTATCCAACATGGCGGCAAGCAGGTTGTTCGCCGACGTAATCGCATGGAAATCCCCCGTAAAATGCAGGTTCAAATCCTCCATCGGCACGACCTGCGCATAGCCCCCGCCTGCCGCTCCCCCCTTGATGCCAAAGCACGGACCAAGGGACGGTTCCCTGAGGGCAATCACCGCATTTTTCCCAAGACATCCGAATGCCTGCCCCAGTCCTACGCTGACCGTGGTCTTTCCTTCCCCTGCCGGCGTAGGGTTCACCGCCGTTACCAGTATGAGCTTTCCGTCAGGATTTGCTTTTATTTTCTCCAAATACCCGTCGGAAACCTTCGCCTTGTATTTCCCGTACAGCTCCAAATCGTCGGCTTCCATGCCAAGCCGTTTTGCCACCGTAAGGATTGGTTCCATTACCGCTTCCTGCGCGATCTGAATATCCGTTTTCATTCCTTCCATCCCTATACCCTTTCTTCCACCAACTGCTCAAATTCTTCCAATCCCATCAGCACTTTCCTTGGCTTGGTGCCTTCTTCCTCACCCACCACGCCTGCCTCGCACAACTGGTCCATAATGCGCGCGGCACGGTTAAACCCAATCTTAAATACACGCTGCAGCATACCGATGGATGCCTTGTCCTTATCGATGATAAACCTGCCTGCCTCGGCAAAATACTGGTCATAGCTGCCGCCTTCCCCGCCGGTTCCGCCGCCGGAGGCTACTGCACTCCCCATATCTTTAATCTGTGCTTCCACATCCTCACTGTACACATTGCCGATTGCCTGGTTTTTCAGAAAATCCACCACTTCGGATACTTCCGGATCGGACACAAAAGAGCCCTGGATTCTCGCCGGTTTCGGATATCCCTGGGGATAAAAGAGCATATCCCCCTTTCCGAGCAGCTTCTCCGCACCGTTCATGTCAAGAATGGTACGGGAATCCACACCGCTGGAAACGGCAAAAGCCACACGGCTTGGCATGTTCGCCTTAATCAACCCCGTAATGACATCCACGGAAGGACGCTGCGTTGCAATAATCAGGTGAATACCCGCCGCCCTCGCAAGCTGTGCCAGACGGCAGATGGATTCCTCCACTTCCCCCGGCGACACCATCATCAGGTCGGCAAGCTCGTCCACGATAATGACAATCTGGGGCATTTTCGCCGGCGCATCCTCGCCGCGCCCTTTCATCGCCTCTACCGCCTTATTATATCCCTTTAAGTCGCGCACATTAAAATCCGCGAATTTCTTATATCGTTCGGTCATTTCCGCCACGCCCCAGTGCAGCGCCGCCGCTGCCTTCTTCGGGTCCGTCACTACCGGAATCATCAGATGGGGAATGCCGTTATATACGCTAAGTTCCACCACTTTTGGGTCCACCATGATTAACTTCACGTCATCGGGGTTGGCTTTATACAAAATACTCATAATTAACGTATTAATGCACACCGATTTCCCGGAACCCGTGGAACCTGCAATGAGCATATGGGGCATCTTCGCAATATCCGCCACTACCGTCTTGCCGCCGATATCCTTGCCAACCGCAAAGGCTAAGTTGGAGGAAAAGTCCTTAAATTCCTTGGAATCCAGCAAATCCCCAAGCATCACGGCGGAAGTCTCTTTATTGGGAACTTCGATTCCTACCGCTGCCTTACCGGGAATGGGCGCTTCGATACGGATATCCGTAGCCGCCAGGTTCAGCTTAATATCATCCGCAAGCCCAACAATCTTACTCACCTTCACGCCCTGGTCCGGCTGCAGCTCATACCGAGTTACCGTAGGTCCCTGGCTGATATCCGTCACGGTCACGCGTACCCCGAACGTCGCCAGCGTAGTTTGGAGCTGCATCGCCGTCTGCTTCAGCTTCATGGCGGAATCCCCGTTCCCCTTATTCGGGCTTTTTTTCAATAACTTAACGGAAGGGAACACATATTCCTGGATTTTCTTCGGCGCCGGCGCCA
This sequence comes from uncultured Kineothrix sp., assembly GCA_910587275.1. Classification (GTDB taxonomy): domain Bacteria; phylum Bacillota; class Clostridia; order Lachnospirales; family Lachnospiraceae; genus Kineothrix. Next base: position 37,742 of record CAJUMD010000009.1, on the reverse strand, counting down.
TATCCTGTGCCATCCGGTCCTCCGCTCCCGCGGCAGTTTCCTGTACCGCAGGTCTTGCCACGGGGCGCACACGCTGTGTGCTTTTCTCCTGCATCGCTTCCGTTTCTTCCGGCATGGACCCGGATACCGGGGCGCCGTATCCGTCCGGCTCCGTTCCAAAGCCGTTGCCCGTGTCCGTGGTTTCCGCCACAAAAACGTCTTCGCTTCCATGCCCCGTACCGCTTGCCGTTTCCGGCTCCTGATGATATGCGGATGTAATATGTATCTGGTCAAACTCGGGCGGGAGCAGGGATTCCCCGCTTTTTTCCACCTTCATTTCCACTTCCCGGATGTCGTCTTCCGCAAAATCGTTTAAAATAATTTCGTGGATATCGTCCCTTATCTCCACGGCATCCGTACCGGTCTCCGGGGAAAGCAACGCTTTTTTGGAAGTTTTGCCGGACAGTGTGGTATCCAGCATGACACCGGACACTTTCTTATCCATGCGCAGGATTTTTTCGTCTTCCTTTGCTTCTTCCTTCAGCCTGCGTTCCTCCTGCCTCTCCCTCCTTAACTGTTCCTGCTCCTCACGCCTCCTGATTGCCCTCTCCCTGCGGTAATAAGCATCTTCGCGGGTCTTTTCGTATACCCTCTGCCCGCCGCTTTTGACTCCTTTCATCACGGACTTTTCCGTAATAATTACCAGGCAGATTACCACCAGCACGAGAATCAGCAGCGCCGTTCCCACCATGGAAAGAAAATGATAAGACAAAAAAGCCAGTGTTCCGCCCACCAGCCCGCCGCCGCCCCGTTCCACGCTGCACCGCTCAAAGACTTCCCTGGCACGGTACAGGGAATCCCCGTTCCAGCTTCCCGTAAGCAGGTCGCACGTCATCGCCGTAAGAAGGAACAGGAGCACCGCCGCCACCAGCTTGCGCACCGCAATCCGATTCCCCTTATTCGAAATGCCAAACGCCACGGCAAGGAAAAACAGGACGGGCGCCGCATAGGATGTCCACCCCAATATACCGAACAGTACACCGCTGACCATATCGCCCATCACGCCCACTACGCCAAAATTACATAAAAACAAAAAAACCGCCAGTGCGAATACACCAATCAATATCACTTCATTTTTAATCGCCAAATCCATCGGCTCACTCTGTCTGGCATTCCTGCCTGCGGACGCGCTCCGGCTCCTTCCGGATGCACTTTTCCCCGATGGACTTTTCCTTCCCGCACCTTTACCGGTATTACTTCTCTTACCCTGTCCCGATGCCATACTATATGCCTCCCATACTGCCGGCGCATACGCGCCGCTTACTCAACTCATATAGTATAGCATCTAAAAAGCTAATTGTCACCAATCATTTCATGAAGATGTTCCAATGCCTCCCGGATTCCCCCCACATCGTTGATGATTCCCTCGTTTACCGCTTCCTGTCCTACCAGTATGGTACCGACATCCTTCGTCAATACGCCCGTCTCCATCATCAGTTCTTCCAGCCTGGACTTACTGATTCCGCAATGGCTGCATACAAATCCGGTAATCCGGTTCTGTATCTGCTTAAAATAGTCAAAAGTTTGCGGCACCCCAATCACCATGCCGTTCATCCGCACCGGATGGATAACCATGGTACCGGTAGGAACAATATAGGAATAATCCGTACTCGTGGCAATGGGTACGCCGATGGAGTGACTCCCGCCCAATACCAGGGAAACCGTAGGCTTGCTTAAGGAAGCAATCATTTCCGCAATGGCAAGCCCCGCCTCCACATCGCCCCCCATGGTATTTAACAGAATCAGTACGCCGTCCACATCGCTGCTGTCCTCTATGGCGGCAAGCTCCGGCAGGACATGTTCGTATTTCGTCGTTTTGGAAGTACCGTTTAAATTGTCATGTCCCTCCACTTCCCCGATAATCGTAATCAGGTGAATCTTATGCTTCCGGTCATTCTTGTCCAGCGTCACCTGCCCGGTTTTTTCAATCCTCTCGTCACGCTGTTTTTCCGCATCCGCCTTTTTTCCGGTATCCTTTTCCTTCGTCTCCCCGGCTTCCCCGTTTTTCGTACTTTTCGTTTTCTGATTTCCCATGACTGACTCCCTTCTTCCTCCGCCCTGCCTTTGCCGTTTCATCTGCACCGCCTGCAAGGCACTTTCCAAACCATCTCCTGACAGATTCTTTTTGTCTGCATGTTTAGTTTGCATGGAAATCCGTATTTTATCCCCGCACCACCCAAAAAAATAAAGTTTTTGCACCAAAGTAAAGTGCAAAAACTTTATTTTTTCGACGGAAAATGCGGAATAAGAACACAAATCCGTTCATTTGCACACCTCCGCAATCCGCATACCCTCTCTATACCCTTCCATTATATATCAAAATCATCGTCCTCCGCAACGGAAACGTCAAAATCCATCTCCGTGCCTTTTACTTCTTTTGCATAGGTCATTTCCCGTTTTACATGCTTTTTCGGTAAAGGAAGGGGATTTTCAATGAATTTCACCCCGGGCTTATCCTCTGCGGCATCCTCCTTGGGCGTTCCGGCCGGCATTGGTTCGTCTTCTTTTCCGTCCCCGGATGCACCCGTCCCCATGGAACAGATTCCGATTCCAGCCAATATCCCCCATACCATTATCCGCAGCATCCCGTATTCCATCCCGCCGATGCCGAATACGGGAAAGACATACAACAGCAAAAGGACTGTAACCCATACATCCTGCTTTTGCCCCTTCCTGCCCCAAAAACCGGCAACGCCAAGCGCAGCGCACAGGTAAACCACCGGTTCAAAAGCATGTTCCGTCAGATAAGACCAAATGCCCGCCGCAGACGGTACGGAAAGTCCTCCAAAAACCGCACGGTGCCAGGCAGAAAGCGCCTCCGCGTAAGTCTGCCCTGCCTCCCTTGCAAAAATCCCCGACACCCAAAGAAACACCAAAAATGAAGACAGGGATGCCGCCAGGTAAGCTGCAAAGAGTAAAACGGTTCCCTTTCTTCCTTCCGCCTCACTTCCCCCCTCCGCTGCGCCATCCCCTCCGCAAGTCCGCACAAGGGAAAACAAAACCGGAAGCAAAAGCAGCCATCCCACCGGGTCCAGCCAACCCGCAAAACCGGTAAAAAGGCCGCAAAACACCGGAAGCCGGTACGCCTTCCTTCCTCCGGCCCCTTTTCCCGCCCCTTTGGCATACCTCCCGCACAGAAACAGCCCAAAGGCAAACAAAAGCCCGGAAAGCGGCTCCGGCGTCAGCGAATACATCCCCGTGTAAAACCCCGGCACAAATACCAAAACCGCCAGTGCACAAAACGCTTCCCCCCGTCCGGCAAACTGCTTTACCGCCCCATAAAAAAAGGGCAGGGACATCACCTGTAAAACCATCTGCAACGCAATCCCCGCCGTTACCTTATTCCCGAAAAAGGATAGCACAAAAGACAGGCACACCGTATAAAGATAAGAAATGCCATGGGCATTCCAAGGTACGCCGCCGCCCTCTTTTACCAACGCCGCCTCATAAAAGGCACCTCCTGCCGTCACCGCATCCATGGGAACATCATCCATGGAAAAGAACAAGAACAAGCGGAGGCAAAACGCCGCCCCGCATAAAACAATCACTGCCAGACATTCCAAACGCCCTGTGAAAAACCCGCTTCCGTCTTTTCTTTTGCGGGATTCCTTCTTACGGCTCTCCTTATCCCGATACTTTCTTTTGAAAAAAAGCACCGCCAGGTGTCCTGCAAACCAAATGCCCGCCGCACCCGCAAGCCCTGCCACTGCCGCCGCACCCGCAAGATATCCGCCTGGTTTTCCTGCCTGCCAAACACCTGCGGCAATACAAATCCCCACAAGCAATGTGTATAAAACCCATAGCGGATAACTCAACCATATCTTTCTTCTGTCTCCCAATCCCATGCTTTGTTCCATGCCCTGTTCCATACCATGTTTCCTATCCGTTCCATTCCGCCGTACGCTTCCCCATGGCTTACCCTGCTATATGCCCTGCAATGCCTGTTCCAAATCCGCGATGATATCCTCCTTGCTTTCGATGCCCACGGACAGACGGATTAAGTCAGGGGCAACGCCCGCTTCCCGTAACTGTTCGTCGTTCATCTGCCTGTGGGTATGACTCGCCGGATGGAGAACACAGGTACGCGCATCCGCCACATGGGTGACGATTGCCGCCAGCTTTAAGAGGTCCATCATGCCGGAAGCCGCCTCCCTTCCTCCTTTTAATCCGAAGGAAATCACGCCGCAGGTACCGTCCGGCATATACTTGCGCGCCAAGTCATAATATTTGCTGCTTTTCAGCCCCGGATAATTTACCCATGCCACCTTTTCATGGTTTTCCAGATACTGTGCCACCGCAAGGGCATTTTCACAATGTCTCGGAACCCTTAAATGCAGCGTCTCCAGTCCCACATTCAGCAAAAACGCATTCTGCGGAGACTGCGCAGCACCCAAATCTCTCATGAGCTGGGACGTTGCCTTCGTAATATATGCCAGCTTCCCGAATTTCTCCGTATACGTAATCCCGTGGTAGGATTCGTCCGGCCGGCAGAGTCCGGGATACTTGTCCGGGTATGCCGCCCAGTCAAAATTGCCGGAATCCACGATAACGCCTCCCAGGGACATCCCATGCCCATCCATATACTTGGTGGTAGAATGTATTACAACATCCGCCCCCCACCGGAACGGATTGCAGTTGATGGGCGTGGCAAACGTATTGTCCACAAGTAACGGAACCTGGTGGGCATGTGCCAGCCTTGCAAACTTCTCAATGTCCAAAACCACCAGGGCGGGATTGGCTATGGTTTCCGCCAGCACGCACCTGGTATTATCCTGAAATGCCCTGTGCAGTTCTTCTTCCGGCGCATCCGGGTCCACCACGGTGCATTCGATGCCCATTTTCTTCATCGTCACCGTTAATAAATTAAACGTACCTCCGTATACCGTGGAAGACATCACCACATGGGAACCCGCCTCGCAGATATTAAATACCGCGTAATAGTTCGCCGCCTGCCCGGATGAAGTGAGCATTGCCGCCACGCCGCCTTCCAGCTCGCATATTTTCTGTGCTACGCACTCGTTCGTCGGATTCTGCAGGCGGCTATAAAAAAAACCGCTTTCCTCCAAATCGAACAGCCTTCCCATCTGTTCCGAGCTTTCATACTTAAACGTCGTGCTCTGGTAAATGGGCAGAACCCTCGGTTCCCCATTCTTCGGCTTCCAGCCCGACTGGATGCATATTGTCCCTTTTTGATATCCTTCTCCGTTTTCCCTGTTCATGTCATTTCCTCCTGCAGCCGCTGCTGCTCCATGTGACTTCCTGCCGTCACCACATACTGCCGTTTCAATTCCTCCACCATTTCGGCATAAATTTCACCGCAGGCTTCCGGGTTCCCGTTTTCGATTGCCGCCACGCACGGTTTTAAGTAGCGCTCCCACAGATATCGGTATTTTGACCCGGCATCCGGGGACTTACCAATCCTTTTGACAATGGTGGGGGCGATATCGTAGTATTCCTCCACCAGCGCCGCGCCCCCGTGCCGCAGCAGGTAGCCGTCCCGGTACCCGCGCAAAAGTTCCAATTCACGGCAGTCCTCCGGTTTATGGAGACTTTTGCATACGGCAGTCGTAATGTAACATAATTTCGTACGGAACCCTGATTGTATGGTAGCGAAATCGGCACTCTGTATCCGGCTGCCATGAAAGGTTTCCGCCCATTTTGCGCAAATACTATCCGTCAGTTCCCTGGCGCCGTTTTGCTTTCCTTCCAATATGGCGGGCATGAAATAAACCGCCATGAACATATTGTAGTTTAACTGCGCCGCCTCACGCTTGCGCTTTTCCCTGACCGTCCCAAGCGTTTCCTTCACATACCCGGTGACCGCTCCTGCAAGTTCCCGCGAAAGTTCTTCCTGCTGTCCTGCCGCCAACGCCCGGTTCAGTTCCCTGAAGAAATCATCGTTTTCTTCCCTGTAACTTTGGAACGTATCCGCGTAAGTTTCCCTTTTAAACGAATGGTTCCTTTTGTCCATTCCTTCAAAAAGGGGCGCCATGTTCCTCAGAGTCTCGTTCATATCTTTTCCCTGCCATTCCGCTTATCTTATTCATCCCAGTTATGGTATACCGCCTGTACGTCGTCGTCCTCATCCAAAAGGTCCAGGGTCTTTTGCAGGTTCTTTACGGCAGTTTCATCCGTTAATGCCACGTAATTCTGCGGAATCATCGTCACCTCGGCGGAAACCATTTCAATTCCCGCATCCTCTAACGCCTTCCTCACCGCCTCAAACCCATCGGGGTCGGTCAGGATTTCATAGCTGTCATCCTCCTCCGCAAAATCCTCCGCCCCTGCATCTAACGCCGTCATCATCAGGTCGTCGGATTCCATGGGACATTCTTCCTTATCTATGATAATCTGTCCCTTCTTATCAAACATAAAGGAAACACATCCGGGCGTACCGATATTTCCCTGCCCTTTGGTAAATGCATTTCTGATATTTGCCGCCGTCCGGTTCTGGTTGTCCGTCAGTGCGTCCACGATGATGGCAATGCCGCTAGGGCCGTATCCTTCATAGGTTACATACTTATAATTAACATTGCCCACGTCCCCCGCTGCCTTTTTGATGCCGCGGTCAATGGTATCGTTTGGCATGTTGTTTGCCTTTGCTTTCGTAATCACCTGCGCCAGCTTAAAATTATTGGACGGGTCCGGTCCGCCCTCTTTCACCGCCACCGCGATTTCCCTTCCGATGATGGTAAAAATCTTCCCCTTCGCCGCATCGTTCTTTTCTTTCTTATGTTTAATGTTTGCAAATTTTGAATGTCCTGACATTTTATTTCTTCTCCTTTATCCTTATCCGATTTTTACTTCTGCTTTCTGCTTATTTTTCGCTTTTCCCCTCATTCTTCTTTCCTGCCGCTTTCCTTCCCGGAACCGCCGTCTTCCGTTCCGTCTTCCGCATCCGATCCTTCTTCCCCCTCCTGCGGCTTCAACTTCGTCACCAAAACGCTCTGTATCATCTTGTTTTCCACGGAGCGGATACGGAAATTGTACCCGTCCACCTCGATTTCAAACTCCTCGTTTTCCTCCGGTATCTTGTCCATCCTGGAAATCAGGAAACCGTTGAGCGTCTCGAATTCCTCCTCCTCAAAGCAAATCCCGAACCGTTCCTCCAGCTCGTCCAACGGCGTCTTGCCTTCTATAATGTACTCGTCCTCATTGGCGGTTGCCTCAATATGTTCCTCGTCCTCGTCATATTCATCCATCAGATTCCCGACGATTTCCTCCAAAATATCCTCCATGGCAAGCAGCCCCGACGTCTGCCCGTATTCGTCCACCACAATGACCATCTGTGTCTTAGAGGACTGCATCATCTGAAACAGCGCATCGATGTTCTTTGTCTCCGGAATAAAGACCGGCTCCCGCAAAAGCCCTTCAATTTCCCTCACCGGACGGTTTAACTCCGCTTCGCCTGCATGGAGCCGCATGGCATCCCTAAGATGCAAAATTCCCGTTATATGGTCAACATTTTCCTCATAAACCGGGAATCTGCTATTGTTGGATTCCAGCATGAAATCAATCGCATCCCGCAAAAGGGAGCTGCCTTCCACACAGACCATGCTCCCGCGGTGGGTCATGATATCCTGCGCTTCCTTGTCGCCGAATTCAAAGATGTTGGTAATCATCTCCGCCTCCGCAGCCTGTAATACGCCCTGTTCATGCCCCTCGTTCACCATGGATATGATTTCTTCTTCCGTCACATCCGCAAGTCCCTCATCTTCCCTTATGCCGAACAGCCGCAGCACAGCGCCTGCGCTCACCGTCACCAGTCCGGTAAAGGGGGAAAGGACTTTCATGACAAAGTAAACCGGATGAATGCACATGTAAGCCCACCGTTCCGGGTATCTGGATGCCACCTTCTTCGGAATCAGCACCCCAAACGTCAACAGTATGTACAGGAGTACCGCCACGGTAACTGCCAGCGAAACCACTCCAACGACTTCAAGCCCTTCCGGCACCGCGCCCTGTGCGTTCTCCATGTATTCCACCACAAGCCGCCGGATGCCCCTCTGCCATATGCCAAGGTAAAATCCACCCATAATAATATTAATCAGTGTAACAATCATCTGCACCGTATTCACATACCCCGCCGGATGCTCGATAATCTCCGACAGCCGGAGCGACTTTTTGTCCTTTTCTTCTTTCGCACGCTTCTCGATATCCTTTCCGTTCAGTTCCAGTATCGCCGCGCCGAACCCGTAAAAAAACACGTCGGTAAAAATCAATACCATGAATAGAATAATACTGGCAGTAGGCCCGCCATCATCCATAATCCCATCTCCTTTTGTATTCCATATAAAATATCACTGTAAACTATACCATTTTCCGCTGGTTCCGTCAAGTTTTGTCCCGTCCGCAAAAAATTGCCGTCCTTTGGTACTTCCGCATTCTTATGTATTATGGCAGAAAACACCTAATTCCAGGCTGATCAAAAGCCCTTCATTCACTTTACCCATGATTTCACTGTCCAAATGGCATACTTTGTCTTTGAGCCTTTTTTTGTCTATGGTCCTAAGCTGTTCCAAAAGAATCACCGAATCCTTGACCATATCGTATTTATCCGCATCCAGCTCAATATGGGTCGGCAGTTTTGCCTTATTTAATTTTGACGTAATCGCCGCACAGATGACCGTTGGACTGTGTTTGTTCCCCACATCGTTCTGTATAATCAATACCGGTCTGACACCGCCCTGTTCCGAGCCGATAACCGGCCTTAAATCCGCATAGTATACATCTCCACGTTTCATTTTTCTCACCCTTCATTATAAACTTTTATGGCTAGATTATTGCCCGTTTATCCGAAGGTATTCAATTTTATCCAAAATTTTTATCTGGACTATTATTTGGATTTCTCTTTGGGATTCTATCCAAAATCGTGAAAGTAATCTTTCGTCCCGGTTACTTTTCCTTCCTTCAGGTAAATCCTCGGTACCCTTTTGCCTATACAGCAGGCAAGCTCGTAAGGAAACCTCCCGGACAGTTCCCCCAGTTCCTCCATGGTGATCTGCAGTTCCCCATCCCTGCCTGCCAGCGTGACCGCATCCCCCGCCGCAGCCTCCGGTATATCCGTCACGTCCACCATGAACTGGTCCATGCACACCCTGCCAAGGACCGGCGCCTTTTTCCCGTGAACCAGTACGTATCCCTTTCCCGAAAGTCCCCTGGGATACCCGTCCCCGTATCCTACGGGAACCGTTGCCACCCGCATCGTCCTTTCCGCCACAAAAGTCCCTCCGTAGCTTACCGGGGTTCCTGCACCGATTTCCTTTAGGAACACAATCCGGCTCTTAATCTCCATGGCAGGTTTTAAGGAAATGATATCCCTTGCCACCTCAGGCGAAGGCCAAAGTCCGTAAAGGGTGATTCCCGCCCGTACCATATCCATGTTTGCTTCTCCCATTTCCACGATTCCCGCGCTGTTGGAACAGTGCCGGACCGGGATACGGTATCCGGTTTCCTCCTCCACCATGCGTAGGAACCGGCGGAATGTATGAAGCTGACATTCTGCCGCCGTCTTATCCTTTTCATCCGCCCGGGCAAAGTGGGTGAATATTCCTTCCAGTACAAGCCCAGGCGTCTCCAGCACTTTTTTCACAAACGCAAGACCTTCCCTGTCGGGCGAAATACCGATGCGGGACATTCCCGTATCCACCTTCACATGGACAAACGCCGTCCTTCCAAGCCGCCCTGCACAGGCGGAAAGCTGCTCTACCGTATCGGGACGGAATACTGCCTGTCGGATATTTTCCTTTACCATATCTTCATAAAAATACGGGAACGCATAGCCCAGCACAAGCACCGGCTTGCATATCCCACCTCTCCGCAGCATCAGCGCTTCTTCCGCCGACGCCACGGCAAACCCTGCCGTTACTTCCATAGGTTCCAGTTCTTTGGCAATGGGAACCGCCCCATGACCGTAACCGTCCGTCTTAATGACCGGCATGATTTTTGTTTCCGGCGAAAGGTTTCTTCTCATGCTTTCCATGTTAAAACGTATGGCGTCCAGGTCCACCGATGCGTATACCCTGCCGTATTTCCCGGTTTCCGACACTATGCTCTCTGGTTGTTCCGCTTTATGCTCCATTTCCCTTTCCTTTGGCCATTTCCCCAGTCTGCGGACCACATCGCCCGCCATCAGTCCATGGCGCCCCGTTTCCAACGCTGCCAGGTCACCGGTATAACCGTGCAGGTAAACACCCGCTTCGGCAGCTTCCCATGCCGTCATTCCCTGCGCCAGCAGTCCGCCGGTGATGCCGGCCAGCACATCGCCCATTCCCGCAGTCGCCATGCCGTCGTTTCCGCTGGTGTTCAGATACTGCTCCCGTTTACGGCAGGATGCCACCACGGTCCTCGCATCCTTCGCCGCCATGACACAGCCGTACCGGTCCGCCAGTTCCTTTGCCATATGCAAAAGCCCCTTCTTTCCTTCTTCCACGCTGCATCCGTAGAGCCTTGCAAATTCCCCCGCATGGGGCGTCATGACAATCTGCCTGCCGTCCCCCGCACGTTCCTCCAAATACCGCTGCAGCGCCTTATCCTGCGCGAGCAGATTAATCCCATCCGCATCGATAACCATAGGCTTATCCGTTTCCGTCAGCGCCCAGGTAAGAAGCTGTCTTGCTTCCTCCCCCTGTCCGATACCTGGACCAATGACGATTACGTCCGCCCATGCCAATGCCTGCCGCATTTCTTCCCGGTACTCCCTCCGGAACCGCTCACCCGGTCTCTCCCGTTTTCCGCCGTCCGCCTGCCGTTCCGGTGCCGTAGCGTCCGCATCCCCCTGTGCCCGGACCCGGTAGGTCACAAGCAGCGCTTCCGGCACATTTTGTTGGAGAATCAGGCGGTTTTCTTCCGGCGTCACTACCTTCACCATCCCGGCCCCCGTCCGGTATGCGCTTTTTGCGCATAAGTCACAGGCACCGCTCATATTCCGGCTTCCGGCGATAACCAGTACTTTCCCGAACGTGCCCTTGTTCCCCGCCGCGTCCCTGTCCGGCAGCAGCAGGCGGGCATTCCCGCAATACGTATACACTTCCGGCTCTTTCCCCAAAAAACTCTCCTTCGTAATCCCAATCTGCCGGCATACCACTTCCCCCGCATACCGGCAGCCCGGATATAAGACATGCCCCAGCTTCCAAAAGGCAAAAGTCACGGTCAGGTCCGCCCGGACCGCCGTTCCCATAATTTCCCCCGTATCGGTATGGATGCCGGACGGAAGATCCACGGCACACACAAAAGCAGCCGAACGGTTGATTTCCTCCACCGCCCGCGCATAAATTCCTTCCAGATTCCTGGATAACCCGATACCGAATAAGGCATCCACAATAATATCATATTCCCCGTTTCCGATTTTGCTTTGCACCGGACACCCATATTTTTCGATGATTTCCAGTTGGCGCTTCGTCTCCCGGCTGCATTTTTCCCACGCATCTACCAGCCATACATCCACGTGATAGCCTGCAAGCAGCAAAAGACGCCCGATGGCGATACCGTCGCCGCCGTTGTTGCCGCAGCCTGCCGCCACCAGTACCCTGCCTTTCTGCCTGCACCTTATCTGTATCTCCTCCGCCGCAGCCAATGCCGCCCGCTCCATCAGCACCATGGACGGCACGCCGAAATGTTCCGACGTATTCCTGTCATACTGCTTCATTTCCATGCCGGACAGTAAATACCGTTTCCACACCTGTCCTTTTTCCCTTTCCCTGACATCCGTCAACGCAAAAACCTCCCAGCTTCTTCCTAGTTTCCCCCCGGAAATCCATCCCCCATGCAGGAAAAATGCGCCAACCCAAACCGTCCTAGAGCGTGTTTGAAAATTCATTCCTGCAATTTTCAAACACGCTCTATCGCATTTTCCCTACCTTATATCTTCCCGTTATCCCTTTTTTGTGCCGGCCGGCTTTCCTGCTGCTGCCGCCTTTTTCGCCAGCTTTGCTTCCCGTTCCTTCTTCCATTCCTCCGGATTATATTTCATGTCAAAGATTTCTATGACTTCCGCGCCGAATATGTCATGCATATAGGAATACAAATCAAAATTGGATTTCTCCCGTTCGTCTTTACGCACCAGATTCTTTTTGATTTCTATACGGACATCTTTCACCCACTCGTTTATTACATCGATGTCTTTCGTATTCTCCAAAATCCTCCGGTAACAGATGTCCATGGTGGTAAGCATCAGCCGGTAATTCACCTTATCGATTTCCGCCGGAAGGAATTTCAGCTCATCCGCATAATCCTCCAGTTTTTGGTTGCATTCGTTAATCAGCCGCTGCTTCTCCTCCATCTTTTTCTCCGACTTTGCATCCGGGTTTCCGCCTGCCGCGTCGGCGATCTCCATGATTTCCTCCATCAGCTTTTTTTTCAGTTTCCGTATTTCCTTGGATTCCGTGGTCAGCTTACCCTGCCGCTTCAACAGGTCGTTCAGTTTTTCCTCCCCGCGCCGCACATCCGCCGGTATTTCCGTCTCCGCCTGCGTAAATAACTGGTGCCACTTATTATCCAGCGTCAGTACCGGAATTTTCTTTCCGGACAGCGCCTGCCGGAAACTGTCTTCTGACTTTGCCATCTCCTCACCCCGTCCTTGAATTTTTAAACACGCCGGTACGTCAAATATCCGTTATTTGACGTACCGGTATTCTTTACCGCCTTTTCCTATCATAAATCATAGGATATGATGCCATCTGCCTATCGGTTCTTTTGAAAGCTGCTGATATTATAGGATAGTTTCATCAGGCTGTCCGAAAGATGGACATTTTCCACCTGAACCTCCTCCGGCACATTCAAATCCACATGGGCAAAATTCCAAATTCCCTTAATACCGCTGCGCACCAGCCGCTGCGCCACTGCTTCGGCTTCCGTTTTCGGGATAGTCAGCACGGCAATGTCGATATGGTTGGATTTCACGTATTCTTCCATGTCTTCCATGGGCCGCACTTCCCGGTCCCTTATCCTGCGCCCGTACAGCAAAGGATTCTTGTCAAAAATCCCCATGAAAAGAAAGCCCCTGCGCTCAAAATTCCCGTAATTGGCAAGTGCCTGCCCCAAATTACCTGCCCCAATGATAATCAGGTTATGGCTCTTGTCCAAACCGAGTATTTTCCCGATTTCCTGAAACAGGTATTCCACGTTATAACCATATCCCTGCTGCCCAAAGCCGCCAAAATTATTAAAGTCCTGTCTGATCTGCGATGCGGTTACTTTCATGATATCGCTAAGTTCCTGTGAGGACACCCTCTCAATACCCTGATCCTTAAGTTCCCCCAAATAACGGAAATAGCGGGGTAAACGGCCAATAACCGCCTGCGAAATTTCTTTTTCTTCCACGGTGCTTCCCCCTGTTTCTAAACAATCCCCCAATATATCCATTATATAGGGAGGGGAAAATAATGTCAATGAATTGACAGCAGGTTTTATCACCGTTAGAATAGGGGGTAGGGTTTTGTACAGGGGGACGCACCAGGGAAAAGGAGGATTTCACATGATTTTGTCATGTCAGAATATTTGTAAGTCATTTATTGAGAAACAGGTGCTGCGGAATGTGTCGTTTCATATTGAAGATTACGATAAGGCGGCCATTGTGGGAATTAACGGGGCGGGAAAGACTACTTTGCTGCGGATTATTGTGGGGGAAATGGCGGCAGACGAAGGGATGGTAACGGTTTCCAAGGATAAATCCTTCGGCTACCTGGCACAGCACCAGTCGGTGGATACGGAAAACAGCATTTACGGGGAGCTGTTGACCGTCAAGCAGGATTTAATTGATTTGGAGGAACAAATCCGGGATACGGAACTGCTGATGAAAGCGGCACAGGATGCGGAATTGGAATGGCTCATGGAGTCGTATGCACAGCTTACCCACCGGTTTGAATCCGGCGGAGGGTATTCTTACCGCAGTGAGCTTACAGGCGTGTTAAAGGGGCTTGGATTTACCGAGGAAGAATTTGATAAACCGGTGTCCACGCTGTCCGGGGGACAAAAAACGCGCGTTGCACTCGGTAAGCTGCTGCTGCAAAAACCGGACCTGATTATGCTGGATGAACCTACCAACCATTTGGACATGTCGTCCATCTCATGGCTGGAAACTTACCTGATGAATTATAAAGGCGCCGTGGTCATTGTTTCCCATGACCGCTATTTTTTGGACCGCATTGCCAATAAGATTGTGGAAATCGACCAGACAAAGGCTTCCGTTTTTACCGGAAATTACAGCGATTATGCGGTAAAAAAGGAACAGTTGCGCGCCGCACAGTTAAAGGCATACTTAAACCAGCAGCAGGAAATCAAACACCAGGAGGAAGTCATCGCCAAATTAAAGTCCTTTAACCGGGAAAAATCCATCAAACGCGCCGAAAGCCGCGAAAAGATGCTGGACAAGGTGGAGCGGCTGGAAAAACCCACGCAGGCACGCACCGACATGCACATCACCCTGGAACCGAAATGCGTAAGCGGAAACGATGTGCTGCATGTGGAAAACCTGTCCAAAGCCTTCGGTCCCCTGGAACTGTTCCGGGATATCGGATTTGACATCAAAAAAGGGGAACATGTGGCAATCATCGGCGACAACGGGACCGGCAAAACCACGATTTTGAAAATCATCAACCAACTGGTTCCTGCCGACGGCGGTACCCTCCGTCTCGGCGCAAACGTACAAATCGGCTACTACGACCAGGAACACCATGTACTGCATATGGAAAAAACTTTATTCGAGGAAATTTCCGATGAATATCCTGCCATGAACAATACCGAAATCCGTAATATCCTTGCCGCTTTCCTCTTTACCGGAGACGACGTGTTCCAAAGAATCGGGGACCTTAGCGGCGGCGAACGGGGACGTGTATCCCTGGCAAAGCTCATGCTTTCGGAATCCAACTTCCTGATTCTCGACGAGCCTACCAACCACTTGGACATCGCTTCCAAGGAAATCCTGGAAGATGCCTTAAACGGCTATACCGGTACGGTCCTTTATGTCTCCCATGACCGTTATTTCATCAACCGGACTGCCAGCCGCATTTTGGAATTATCAGGCAATACCCTGACCAATTACCTTGGCAATTATGATTATTACATGGAGAAGAAACAGCAGTTTGCGGAAAATGCCGCGCTTTCCGGTTCATCTTCCGTTTCCGGCGTACCCTCCCCCGCAGCGGAAAAAGAATCGGAAACCAAACGGAACTGGAAAGAGCAAAAAGAACTGCAGGCTAAACAGCGCAAACGGGAAAATGACCTGAAACGAACGGAAGAACGGATTGAAGCCCTGGAGCAAAGAGACGGGGAAATCGATATACAGATGGCCCGGCCGGAAATCTGCACCAACGTGGCAAAATTACAGGAACTGTCCAAAGAAAAAGAACAGATTGCCGCCGAACTGGAACAATTAATGGAACGGTGGGAAGAACTGGAAGCGGGGGAATGACATTCCCCCGCTTCCGGCGAATCCATTGCATCAATAAAGATTTTTTATCCGATACAATAGACTTAACACCTGTTATTTTATTGATATTACTATCTAAGCTGACTATTTGCGAACTATTATCTGCATTCCCTCTCCGCTGTTTATATAACGTTTCAAATAATTACCTACCATAAAACCTAACAATTCATCCTGAAACATACTTCCACATACACAGCACGGAAAGGAGTTCTTTGCGGGGCGGCTGCGGCGGCAGTGCCTGTCCCGGTTTTGCGTGCTTCGTTTTCGGCGGAGTTTTTCTTAACAGAATGTGAATACCTTAGGGAAATCGGGCATGGATGCCCGATTTAGCCCGATTCGGCATGGATGCCGATAGAGGGCATCCCGCAGCCTATGACAACCTATGCCATTCTGTTTAGAAAAACCCGTCGGAATAAGTGCACGCAAAACCGGGACAGGCACTGCCGCCGCAGCCGCCCCGCAAAGAACTCCTTTCCGTGCGTCCGCCCCTCAAGAACCCGCTTCAAGCTGAATTTTTATGCTAAACTCCCGCTTCCAAAGTCCTGCGGATTTCCTTAATAAAGTCCCCGCTGTTTAACACAGTCACGTTTTCCAGCGAAGTAATCAACGCCAAATCCTTTGTCATTCTGCCGGATTCAATGGTATCCAACGTGGCTTTTTCCAGTTTATCCGCAAATTCCGCCAATTCACGGATGCCGTCCAGTTCCCCGCGCTTACGCAGCGCGCCTGTCCATGCGAAGATTGTCGCCACGGAATTGGTGGACGTCTCCTCTCCTTTCAAATGCTTGTAATAATGCCGCTGCACCGTTCCGTGTGCCGCCTCATACTCATAAACACCCGTGGGCGATACCAGGACAGAGGTCATCATGGCAAGGGAACCGAACGCGGAAGAAACCATATCGCTCATCACATCCCCGTCATAATTCTTGCATGCCCAAATAAACCCGCCTTTTGCCTTCATGACACGCGCCACGATATCGTCGATTAAGCTGTAAAAATATTCGATACCCGCCGCCTCAAATTTTTCCTTATACTCCAAATCGTACACTTCCTGGAAAATATCCTTGAAATTGTGGTCGTATTTCTTGGAAATCGTATCCTTTGCCCCAAACCAAAGAGCCTGCTTCGTATCCAACGCATAATTAAAACATGCCTTTGCGAAACT
This sequence comes from uncultured Kineothrix sp., assembly GCA_910587275.1. Classification (GTDB taxonomy): domain Bacteria; phylum Bacillota; class Clostridia; order Lachnospirales; family Lachnospiraceae; genus Kineothrix. The sequence continues at coordinate 21,111 of CAJUMD010000009.1, read as the reverse complement.
GCGGATGGAAGCGTCCGTATTATGTACTCCCTGAAGGATACCGGCGCTTTGGAACTCATGAATCGTCTCCCGCATCACCGTACCGTCCTTTGCCGTATAAACCAGCTCCGCTTTTCCTTCCCCCGGAACTTTGATTTCCACATTCTTGTAAATATCACCGTAAGCATGGCGGGCGATGGTAATGGGCTTCTCCCAGTTTTTGACGCAGGGATCGATGCCCTTTACTTTAATGGGCGCACGGAACACGGTCCCATCCAAAATGGCGCGGATGGTCCCGTTGGGACTTTTCCACATTTCCTTTAAATTATATTCCGTCATGCGCGCCGCATTGGGTGTAATGGTCGCACACTTTACGGCAACGCCGTATTTTTTCGTTGCCTCCGCGGAATCCACCGTGACCCGGTCGTCGGTTTCGTTGCGGTGTTCCAGGCCGAGGTCATAATATTCCGTTTTTAAATCGATAAAAGGAAGCAGCAGTTCTTCTTTAATCATCTGCCAAAGAATCCTCGTCATTTCGTCCCCGTCCATCTCCACGAGAGGAGTTGTCATTTTAATCTTTTCCATACGGCATCTTCTCCTTTTTTATATGTTTAATATTTTGTTCATTCCTTCCCGTAAATCTCATACAATCCGTTTTTCACCATATTGTCATAAGCATTGAGGATGTGCCTGTTGGCGAGTGCTTCCGCCCTGTCCTCATCCTTTTCCTTAATCGCCTCCATAATCTGACGGTGTTCATCGTTGGACACTTTTCCCCTGCCCCCGTTGGCAAGGGTTTTGCGCCTTACCCGCAGCACATATTCATGAAAATCTTCCAAGAGACGTGCCAACTGCCTGCTGTTACAGGATTCGTAAAGAATCTGGTGGAAACGGTTATCCAGCTCCGCCATCTGGTCCAAATGTCCTTTCTTTGCATGGAAGTCGGCAAGATACACATTTTCCTCCAGCTCATCCAACTGCTCCTCCGTAATATGCCCGGTTGCCCACTTAGCGCAAAGCCCTTCCAGCAGAGAACGGATCATGTAGATGTCCTCCACATCCTTTGCCGTAATACCCGTCACATAAGCGCCCTTGTTCGGCACAATCTGAATCAGCCCTTCCAGCTCCAACTGCCGGAAAGCCTCCCTCACGGGAGTACGGCTGACGCCCAGTTCTTCTCCAATCGCCACCTCCCGCAGTTCCTCATGTTCCCTGTACTTACCGCTTAGAATATCCTCCCTGAGCTTACAAAACACCCTGCCCCGCAGGGAATACTTATCATTGACTTCCTGCTTTACGTCATAATTTGAACTTGCCATACTCCACTCCCAGTCTTTCACATATCTTTCCGATTTCCTCCACAAGCTCCTCGTCCGTCAGTACCGTCACCCTTCCCGATGCATATTCCGCATCCACCCATTTCTTTACTTCCTGCACCAGCGGAGCGCCCTTATCCAACTGCCCGTCCCCTTTTAACCCGTAATAGGTGTTCATCCAATGGGCGATACCCGCCAAGCCGGAAGTATTGCTTACCGCACAGAGTACCGGACGGTTCAAGAATTTCTCGGTATCGAAAATATTGTATATTTCTTCGTTTTTCAACAGCCCGTCCGCATGGATACCTGCACGCGTCACATTGAAATTCTTCCCGACGAAAGGCGTCCTCGGCGGAATTTGGTAACCGATTTCCTTTTCGTAGTATTCCGCAAGTTCCGTAATCACCGTGGTATCCATCCCATTCAGGCTGCCCTTAAGCTGCGCATATTCAAATACCATCGCCTCCAACGGCGTATTCCCGGTCCTCTCCCCGATACCGAACAGGGAAGTATTGACACCGGAACAGCCGTACAGCCAAGCCGTGGTGGAATTGGACACCGCCTTGTAAAAATCATTATGCCCATGCCACTCAATCAGGGAATGCGGCACACCGGCATGGGTATGTATGGCGTATATGATTCCCTGCACGCTCCTGGGGATTACCGCTCCCGGATAATTCACACCGTATCCCATCGTATCGCAGGCGCGTACTTTAATGGGTATCCGATACTCTTCCATCAGCCGCATCAGTTCCAGACAGAACGGAACCACATACCCGTAAATATCCGCCCTCGTAATATCCTCCAAATGGCACCTTGGACTGATACCTTCCTCCAGGCATTCACGGATAACGCTTAAGTAATGTTCCATCGCCTGCCGTCTCGTCATCTTCAGTTTCAGGAAAATGTGATAATCCGAACAGCTTACCAGAATACCGGTCTCCTTCATCCCGATTTCCTTTACGAGCTTAAAATCCTCCTTGCTCGCCCGTATCCAACTGGTCACTTCGGGAAATTCATACCCCCGCTCCATGCATTTGTAGACCGCATCCCTGTCCTTTTTACTGTACAGGAAAAATTCGCTGGCACGGATCATCCCGCCCGGTCCCCCCAGCCTGTGGAGACAATCATAAATTGCCACAATCTGTTCCGTCGTATACGGCGCCCTCGACTGCTGTCCGTCGCGGAATGTCGTATCCGTAATCCATATCTCCTTTGGCATGTTATGGGGCACAATCCTGTCGTTGAACGGAATCTTCGGTACTTCGGAATACGGGAACATATTACGGAATACATTGGGCTTCTCCACATCATCCAAAATATACATATGTTCCTCTATTTCCAGCAGATTGTTCTTCCCGTTCATCGTCACCGGACGGTTCTCAAACGTACTGTTCTCTCTCATGGCTGCCTCCCTCTGCCGCTGTATGCGGCATTCTCCTGTGCATCTATTGCTACGTATTATTGTATACAATCATACGATTTGTGTCAATACACAATTTGGATCAGCCTGCCAATATTTATCATTCCCCATCCCTGCTTCGTCCATGGCTCATGCATATCCGTGGCACTGTAATTAATCTTACGCTTCACCTGCTCATTGGAAAGCTCCGGGTATTTCTGCAGAAGCAGCGCCGCCGCCCCCGACACGATGGGGGTCGCCATGGAAGTACCGCTTTTTTTTGTATAGGCATTCTTATATCCCCGGAAAGATGCCCGGTACGATACATTGCAGGAAACTATATCCGTCCCCGGCGCCACCACATCCGGCTTTTTCACTGCATAAGGAGAAGGCCCACGCCCCGAATAATCTTCGCACAGGGAATGTTTCCCCGTAAAATATCCCCCGTCATGACAACCCACGGTAATTACCTTCTTGCTGGAACCGAGCGGGGAAATCGTCATCGGGTCCGGTCCCATATTGCCCGCCGCGCAGACCACCACGATACCCGCATCCCACGCTTCATCCACCGCCCGCAGCAGTTCCTGCATCTTCCCCTCATTTTCGATATGCCCGATTCCGATGGAAATGTTTAAAACGCGGATCCGGTACTTTTCCCTGTTCTCCAGCACCCACTCGATTCCGCGCCGCATATCCTCCATATTACCGTCGCCGTTTTTGTCCAGCACCTTTCCCACGATTAAATGGGCGTAAGGGCAGATTCCTTTGTACATGCCGCCCGATATCTTCCCGCTGCCCGCGATACAGCCCGAAACATGGGTCCCGTGACCGCTGTCATCATAGATTCTCTTTCCGCCGTGCAGGAAATCGCGGAATGCGTCAATCCGCCCCTCAAAATCCGGATGGGCGCCGATTCCCGTATCCAGCACCGCCACCCTGACGGCATCTTCCCCCCCGTAGTTTCTTCCCCTGCAGGAATCCATAATGTCGTCCGTACACCCGACCTGCTGTCTGACCCGATACATAAAACGCTCCCGGCTTTTTAATTAATTTATGCCGGGAGCGGGGAATGGTTCCTTGGATGCCTTAACGGCATACTTTTCTACACATAAAAAGGAACGGGGTTCCCCGTTCCTTCCAGTCTCATTACATATCGCTATACCCGTACGCTGTCCTCCATATTTTCCAATAAGGAATTTATATTTACGGCAGGCAGCACAATCGGTTTCATATCAGGCTGCGACGTAAGAAGCGTAATTTGGCTGCGCAAATACGGAAATAAAATAGCGACCGTATTTTTTGCTATAATCGCCTTTTTAATGGTTTCATCCGTTTCATCTTCCAATGTAAAAATACCACAAACCGTTACTCCCAACACAAAATCTTCCTGTTTATCTTCTATGGTCATCGTAAGTGTAACCTTAAAACTTCCATCTTCCAATCTCTCAACGGTTCGTTGCACATCCATATCCGTATTTTCATACGAAACGACCAATGCACGTCTCTTAAAATGCATATTTTCAATATACACACTTTTCATAATAAGAGCACTAACCGATTTCTTTATTACATTTTCCATATTTCCCCCTCTTTACGCAGCATATAAATCTATGACCGCATCAATTTCAAAGTATTGATGCTGACCTCCCTCCAAAAATCCAAACGAACGCTGCAAATCATCCAAGATACCCTTTTTAACACTACCTCCAGCCTCATCCATAAACCCGCCGCAGTTACACTTCTGACAGGAGATTCCTATCCCATATCTTTCCGCTATTTCCTTCATTTCATTATAAGTCATCATATTATCACCTCTTGATAATCATTGTATGTAACATCCCTGCGTTTCATGATATTTTCCGGCATAGTAACACATATCTGTCTTTCCCTAAAATCCAACCCAAAAATATCAGCCAACTTAAAATTATACTTACTTCTTTCATAAGCCGGATCTTTTTTGGTAAAAGAATAAATCAAAACATCTACACCCATCTCTTTTTTAAAACAGTCCAATGCAAAACATCTTTTTCTCTGCTGCACTAACTGCTTATCAGCTTCTCCCATGGAAAAATCCAAAACAATTCCTTCCTTAACTAATTTCCTTTCATATTTTTGCCAAAAAGAAAAAAAATTATTCCTGCCATTATAGGTATCCAAATCTACACATCTGTCATAAATAATCTCCGCTTCAATAACAGATGCATAATTGCTCTCCCCATATTTTCTGTTATGGGCTAAAACCTTTGTCTTAGCCCACCAATAAGCCAACTCATATTCCTCAAAAAAATATACGCCATGTCCCAGCCAATGGTTATCATTCTTCTTCGGTTTCTTTACGGAAAAATTCTCCTTTAAAATGCCATTTACACAACAGGACTTTGTGCCATGATATGCCGTAATGTTCCCCATTTCATCCCCCAGTAACATATGTTCTATAAACAGCATAAAACAAATTCCCCATTTTGTCAATATATTCCGTCAGTTATAAACCCCGTACACTGAAGAAAGCCCCGCCTGGAACTGCACGCACACCTGTCCGTCCACCTTCACTACACGGGATTCCACCTGCTCCAACTGCCCGTCCTCATCCAAACAGAATACTTTCAGGTTCTCCTCCAATACGCCCATGGGTTTCGGAATCGTCACCGTCAGACTCTGTTTTCCAAGCCTGCTGATGGGAATTCTGCGCTCCGCCTCATACAACGAAATGTCATAAAGCTGCATACTTTTTACGGAACTGCCGCCGGATGCCCTCCGGTAAACGGCAGTAATGTCACTGCCGGATACCGTACTGTCCGCAATGCGAAGAATATAATTTCCGCTATCACCCGCGATTTCCGCCGTTGCCGCAGGAGAAGAAGATAACGTGGAACTGCGCAGTTCCACCCTGACACTGCCTTCCTGCGCACCGTCACCGCTTCCCGCCGCATCCGTTCCGGTGCCGTTTTCCCAAAGAATCTCCGGTTCCTCAGCCACATATACCTCATAAGGTTTGCCGTACACCACAACCTGCGGCGGCGCCGTCCATGAATTCACTTCCGCTTCCGGCATACTGTAAAATTTCAACCGCAGCCGCCCCGGCGTATCCCCCTGCGCCGCCTGCTCTACGCTGCAGATCATGCCCTTAAAACCGCCCAAATCAGAACTCAGCACACTTCCCGCAATATCGGAAGCCGTTACATGACTGTCCACAACCGCAATATCCACACCCTTTAAGACTGCGTCCCGGAATTCCCCGTTGGCAAGCCTGGTCGCTGTCTTCTCATACGACACTTTCGGCAGGTCCTTCCCCAGGAATACTGCTACCCGCGTCCCGTCCTCTTTATCCGCGTCCGTTATATCAAACGCCTTTAGTCCGATGACCTGCACCGAAGCCGGTATTTTCACCGTACTGACCGGACATCCCTCAAACGCCCTGTCTCGGATTTCCCGGATACCGCTTCCCATGGACACGCTGGTTAACCCGCTGCATCCGGCAAAAGCATCCTCACCGATTACCGTCAGACTCTCCGGCAGCTTCACGGAAGTAATACGGGTATTATCCTGAAAAACCTCTGCACCGATCTGTTTCACGCCCTCGGGTATCTCCACATTCGTGTTCATTCCCGCATAAGCGATTAAAATCCCGTCCCCCACAACGGTAAAAGGATTCTGCCTGTCCCTGAGCCGCTCCTCCATCCACTTCGTGGAATCAAACGCCGAAGGCTCTATTTTCGTCACGGTGGAAGGTATCTTTACCTGCGCCAAATTATCGCAATGATAAAAAGCGCCGTACCCGATGGAAGTCACGCCGGACGGTATCTCAATGGAAGTAAGGCCCGACCGCGCAAAGGAAAAATCACCGATTTCCTTAATCCCGTCCGGCATCTCATACTCTGTCAGCGATACATTATTATAATAAGCCTGCGAAGCAATTTTCTCGTCGTTTACCACGGTATACTTACGGAATCCGCTTCCGGATGCCATCTCCTCCGCACCGCCTTCCTGCTCCGCCGGTACCGGATTGCCGGACAACACCCTGGACTGGCTGTCATCCATAAACACAAACGCACTCCCGCCCACGATAGAGCTCTGTCCCATGACCTTACCGGAATCCGTGGAAGCGCCGCCCGCGGAATCTCCAAACAACCCTTCCGCAAAGGCAAGTCCCCCGCTTTCCCCGGCATTGCCGTTAATATCCTGGGATTCCGCCTGTGCCACATTGGATTTATCACGGCTTTCCTCATACTCCGCCGCATAGGAACCCGGATCACCCACAATCGTTAACCGGGGACAACCGTCAAATGCTGTCCGGTGAATCTCGTTCACCGATACCGGCACCTGTGTCTCCCCAAGGTTTACACAATTGGCAAAAGATTTTAAGCCAATGCTGTGCAGGGAATACGGCAAAATCACCTTTTCCAGCGAAGAACAGTTTGCAAAGGCATAATCAGGAATGGATTTCAGGTTATTACTGATTTCCACCCTTCTTAAGCGCTTACAGCCCCAAAAAGCATTGTTACGGATTTCCGTCACGGTGGAAGGCATCTTATAAACTTCCGCCTCATAACCGGGAATCATACAGTAAACGATTTTCTTATCCTTGCTGTATATCACACCGTTTTCATAAGCAAATGCCGTATTATTCCTGTTTAACGTGGCAGAGGTCAGGTTATCGCATCCCGCAAAAACGCCGGTACCCAAACTGTTTAACTTCTTACCAAGACTGACGGAGCGCAGACTGGTACAGCCGCTGAATGCACCGTTGCCAATCGATGTCACCGTGTCCGGAATTTTAACGGTCTCCAAAGAAGTACAGCCGCTGAACGCATTATAATCAATGCTTTCCACATAAGCCGGTATGTCCACCTTCACCAGTTCCGTATGTCCGGCAAATGCTTCCTTACCGATTTTCTTCACGGTAGTCGGAATTGTCACGGCGCTCGCCGTACCGGTATATTTCACCAGCAGATCGCCCTTCATCTGAAAATCGGAAGCAGATGCCGACTCTGCTTCCGTATATGACATGGGTAATCTGGCTGCCGCTGCCGTAACAAAAACCAGCACAGCCCCCAACAGTATTTTAAACCTTTTACGTATTTTACGCATAAAAACCTCCCCGTCCGCTCCCTTTCATGCCTGAAACCAATCATGGGAAGAATGCCGCAAGGCATTCTTCCTCATGAACCGGATCCATATTTGGAAATATTCCCGGAAACCATCCACAAGCTGACGGATTAAGCATGTTTTACCTTGGGCTGTTTATCCTTCTTGCAGAACAACACAATCGAGATACATGCAAGCCCCATCGCAAGGAACCACTTCGGATGAATCGGGTCGCCGGTCTTAGGCGTCGCATCAATCGTTCCCGCCGTCAGGTTCGCCGTGTCCACGTAAATCGTGTACGGTGAGAAGTGCGTCGCGGTAAACTGGACGCAAGGTATGCCGTCAATCGTCGTAAATCTTGTATTCAGGTCTTCCAGTCTGCCGTTTGCCACAGCCGCTGCCTTATTGTTACCCGCATACTGGATTAATTCATCCGGCAGGGGCAGGGTAATATCAACGGTAATCCCCGATACATCGGTAATCTTCGTCGCCCCGGTGGCGTCATACAGACTAATATCCATCGGTAAGTATGCAATGTTGCTCAAATCACCGTATTTTGCTTCCAATGCCGCGATAACTGCCGCCGTAGCCTGCGCATCATCGGTAATCTTTACCACAAAGTTATCGGAAGAACCGTTCACGTTCGCCGAAGCAATATCCGTATTGGAAATTCCTCCCTTGGACACATCCACCGACGTGGTGGAATTCCTTCTTGCACTCCTGGAATTACCGCTGACGGAGGATGAACTTCCCACCTTAAAGTTCGCGTTAATTTCCACGTTGTTGGACGGCATGGTAAAGGTTGTCGATATAGCCGTCTGGTTCACGAAACCAACACCGTTTGAGGAACTGGTCCATTTGTCAAATACCGTGCCGTCCGCCCTCGCATAAGCGTTAATCGGTACAATCGTACCCGCCGTGTACTCGCCGGAACCGGAACCGCCGTTCACTACTACCTTATATTTTGTACCGTTGCCGGATACGCTATTGCCAGATGCGGAATTGTTATTATCGCCATCATTGCCATCATCTCCGTCACCGCTGCCTCCGCCGTTTCCATTTCCATTGCCATTGCCATTACCGGATATACTGCCATTCGGACCATCCGGATTATCCGGGTTATTCGGATCATCCGGTCCCGGAGTGGTACCGGAGCCTTCCACGTATACCGCAAAGACATCCAAATCCTTCGTCACATTCTTCCATGCATCCGTGGACCACTTGGAGAACGTAAATCCTTCCTTCGTCGGATGGGCAGGCTCTATCGCACTCTCACCGGATGCCACTTCCTGCACCTTTCCAATCATTTGGGTCATATCCATATCCGTCCAAAATGTAACATAGAACATACCGTCTACCCGGTCCGTATAAAGCGGATAAACATCCAAATTGGAGGTGATTTTGGAAATATCACGATCCCATCCGGTAAATACCTTACCCTCTACTTCCATTTCATCCCTTGACGGTCCCCTCGCAGCTTTTCCTTCTTCAACCTGCTGGGTGTATTCTTCCATCTCATTTCCTTCAATGTCAAAGAAACGTACCGTATACACAGGCGCACCAATCGGTACATACAATGCCTTAACTTCCATATCACCCGTCATAGGGCTGTAAATCTTCGGTCCAGGAGACCATTCCGAGAACCGGTAGCCTTCTGCCGTATGGTCAGGCGCATCTTTCTCGGTCAGCTCAAATTCCGTGCCATGGACAACCAGCCTTTCCTCAATCAACTTCAAATCATCCGGATCCAGCGCATCGTACAGCAGCAGGGAATGCTTTATCTGCAAATCCGCGTTGGTCGTCGTACCGATATATTCGTACAGACTCGCATAATCCGATGCCACACTGTCGGGCAGACATACAAACTCAAAACGTCTTGTTGCCGAAGGAGCCGCCACACTCTCGTCATCATCAATATCCCCCATCTCGGCAAACGCCCCCTGGGCAATATTGGTCACACTCCCCGGTATGGTCACATAGCCGAGGGTCGGCGTATTTACAAACGCCTTATTTCGGATAATTCTTGCCGTATCCGGCAGAATTACCTGGAACAGTTTATCCATTTCCGCAAAGGCTTTATCCGGGATGGACGAAACGGCAGATTTACTCAAATCCACAATATTCACGTCATCACAATCCATGAATGCTTCTTCCGCAATCTCCTTAATGCCCTCTAATTCATCCGGTCCTACTCCTCTCGAGGTATTTGTTACTATGGTACCCCTGCTTTCCAGACACTCTACAATCTTCTCTTTCTTCGTGCCATCTTCCGAAAGACCGTAAATCACTCCGTCCGCATATGCAAAAGGAGAACCTTCCTGGAAGGATACATTTGCCAGCTTATCACATCCGCGGAACGGACGCAGTCCCAATGTCGTGGTCGCCGAACCGATATCCGCAAGACCAAGTTCGGAACAATCGTCAAACGCATAATTGCCAATCTTCGTCGCGCCGTTAATATATGCTTTCTCCATACCGTCCAACCGCGCAAAGGTATAAGGTAAGATTTCCGCTACCGACTGTGTCGTCAGGCTCTTAATATCCTGCGCATCCACATTGTTCCAGTCTTTTGGCGGTTTTTCACCCTTTTTCACGGTCTGTGTTACATCTGCACCCGTATCATCCTTAACGGTAACCGTAATATCTTTTGCCAGCAGCCCGTCTTTATCCAGTCCTGAGAACAAACCGGTCTGAATGGAATTGACCCCGTTTGGAACGACGATATTCTCCACTCCGTTCTTAATGTTCGTCTGGTTTTCCGTAAGCGTACCGCCGCTAAATGCTGCTTTCACTTCTGCCGCAACCGTATCCGTAATGTAAGGGAAACGGTAAGCTGTATTCCCCTTGCCATCCTTCGTGAAGGGCCGGTAGGCGCCAACCGCATCCTTATCTACCTCAAATCCCTTATTCGCATCCGCTTTCGTAGGGAAATACTGCAATTCCGACATAAGCGTATCCGGATTATACTTCACGGTTAAATTCGTAGGCATACCGCTGTAATATGTAATGTAGGCAAGCTGCTGCTCTCCCGCATTAACCTTCGAATCCGCTTTCATGGCGTACGTAAAAGGTACGGTATTTTTCAACTCGTCATTGGTAATTTTGCCCGTAAAACTCATAAACGGCGTCACATTTACATTCAGGAAATTCGCTTTCGGCGTTGTACAGTTATGGGGATATGCCGTTTTATCATCATGCAGTTCACTGACTACCTGTGTTGCAAAAGCATCCTTCCCAATTGTCTCTACCGCAGCCGCATCATCAAAAATAATATACTTCAGATTATGGCATCCCTTAAACGTATTTGCCCCGATATTCTTAATACCGTCCGACAGCGTCACCTTCTCAATCCAACAGTCATCGGTGAAACTGCCTTCCACTAAACTCGTAATCTTATACGGTCCTACCTTTGTCGGCATATTCACTTCCGGCACCTTAACGCCCAATACTTCTCCCGTATCTTTATTTTCCGCATGATAACCGATCAGGTTACCCGGGCTGTCTATCTCGAATACCAAACCGATTTCTTTCACTGCATCCTTATCGTCAATCCCATATGCGGACTCCACAATCTCATACCTGTCCTGCCCGTCATAATACCGGAAACAGATATGTCTTACATTTGCAATGTTATGCGTCGGTGTCTTAACCGTATTATTGGTACCGTTTTTATATGCCGGCGATTCAAAATAAAACTCATCGCCTACATCTGCCTTAAAGTTATCAAAAGTATACGTTCCGTCTACTTTTCCGCCACCCGCATATCCACCGGTATAGAAATCCGCAGTATATGTAGTGCCGTTTCCCGTGGAATCCTGGATATTTTGACCCAATTTATCCGTCGCTGCTTCCGCATCCGTCACAAACCGTAAATCCGCACTATGGGTCTTAATATACTGTAACGAAGTACATCCTTTCACCGTGGAAAGATGGAAAACCGGTGCACTCGGGCCACTGTCGTTTTTTTCCGCTCCATTATAGGACCTTGGCAAATCCAAATATTCCAAGGCTGCACATCCTGAAAATGCATAATACCCGATTTTCTCCAAACTGCTCGACAATCCGGTACCCGGCGCCGCTTCAAAGAGTTTTCCCGATAAATCCACTGTCTTAAGTTCCAAACAATTCTGGAAACAGAAATCACCGATTCCCCTTACATTGGTAGGTACCGGGAAACTTTGGAGTTTCAGGCAGTTTGCGAATGCATACGCCCCGATAATCTCCAACCGCGTGTTATAATCCAACTTCACATCAGTCAGATTCCTGCAGTTGGCAAACGCATAATTTCCCATGGTTGCCAAACCGTTTCCTAAGCTGATACTGCTGATATTCGTACAATTATAAAATGCATAATCACCGATTCCCGTCAACGGGGAACCGATGTTCTGCCCGTTTGCACCCTTGGCGGATTCAAAATTTAAGGAAATTATATTAGATGCCGATACGCCTTCACCGGTACCCCCGAATACGCTTCTATTTGCATCACAATCATGAAACGACCAATTTCCTTTATCATATACTGCATATTGCTTGCCGATATACTGTACGGTTGCCCCGCCAATCCGGTTATCCGTATTGTCAACCACCCGCTGCCATGTTCCGCCTGTCGCAGTATCAACATAATTTTCACTTTTCAATGCGGCTGCAGGCGGAATACCCTTTGTGGTAGAATCTTTATAATAGTATAAGTCAACATCCACACCATCCGGACACCACTCAGACTTTTGTGCAGCCAAACAAGGCGCATACTCTACAAAATCGCCCACAGCCCTTGCCTGCCCCCCACGCACTTCCACTTCTGTCTGCCCGTATATGGGTTTTCCGTTTTCATCCACCCCGACCACTTCTTCCACCATCCGCGTCGTTGGCGCCGACTCCTTTTCCCTAACCTTATAGTATAAAGGATATCCCAGTTTATTTGCAGCCGCATATGTACCGACTGAACTGCTGTCCGTGAACCTGACATAAGCATCCACCTTTGCCGGAATCGTCAGCATACCTTTATCCAAAGTCTGGTCCCTGTTATAATCCACGATAATGGCAAACTTATTATCCTGCGAAGTAGACGGATTGGCATCCCCTTTGCTGTCCACGAATACAAAAAAGAAGTTTCCCGTTTCGTCCTGGTAAACCGGCGGAGTAAAACTCGATGTCGTTTGAATCGTCGGTATCGCAGAGCCGTCGGAAGAAACAAAATAGCCGTCCTGAGACGTATCCCATCCGGTCGGTGCGACCGCTTCCGTCGGTGTCACGGGAATCGCCGTCACAATCAACGCTGAAATCATGAACAGACAGCCGAACGTCTTGCGCAACTGTCTCCTCAATTTCAGGTTTTTCTTTTTGCCTTGCTTGCCCTTAGCTGTTTTAGCCATTGCTACTCTCCTCCATTGTAAGCATATGTTACTGAATCCTTTTTGCCACCACAACGAACCTTCCGTCCGTCTGTGAATGGTCACAGGTGGATAATGTCAAAAGCTCATCCCCGTACTGGGCTGTTACTCCCGTATCATACAGGGACATCTGTGCCATTTCGTTCATGTAGGAATTAAATTCCTCCCCCGATCCGGCATCTATAAACTGGTAATACTTAAAAGCAATTTCATTTTCCTTAAGCACCTTCGTGCGGAACACATACATGATTTGGTAAACGCTTTTCTCATATATGGTATCAAAATGGATAATACTGTGCTTTTTGTAATAGGACTCGGATGCATATTTTTCCAAATCCCCGAACATTTTCCCCGACTTCATGTGGTGTCCGTACAGAATCAGGTTTTGGCTCCTCGGATATGCCACACAGTCCGTATCCATAAAGATACTGCCGTTATTATCCTTCTCCTGGTTAAAATTATGGTCCAGGTAATATTCATTGTTGGATGTCTGCATCACAGGATAATCTATTATTGTATCGTCAATTTTCAGCCATCCGATTAGCTTTTTGTTTTTATTATATAAAGTTTTGTAGTCGTCCAAAATATCAGGGAGTACGATTTCCTCCTCCTGCCCCCGTACCACAATGGTTTTCGGCTCCTCCGCCTTTACCGGCTCTGCCAGGACTTCACTGTTCTTAAGACCCGCCAGTTCCTCATAACCTGAGTTCGAACGCTCTGCCATATAATAATAAAGAAAGAAATAACCGAAACCAAGTACCGCGCCAATGCTGCAAAGCGCTACCATCCATTTCCGGCGCCGTTCCCTTACCTTAAGCTGCGCCGCAATCTCCCTGCGCATATCTTCATCGAAATCATCCAGCGATATCCTTCCGCCATTCTTTCCGGCTTCGCGCTTTGCCGGTGCGGCGGTTTCCGCTTTTCCTTCCTGATTTCCGCTTTTGCTTCTACCCGCCTTTTTCTTTGCCGTCTTCCCGGTTTTGGCAGTTGTGCTTTTTCCCGCAGGAGACCCCTGCTTCTTAATTTCCTCCGCAAGCTCATAAATCCTGTCGTCAAAATCATTGCCTACCGCCGATTCAAACCGGTACACTCCCCCACGCATCTGTTCATACAGCGCCAGCACCTCCTGCGGATTATTAAGGTCCGTCTTTGCCTTAATTGCGTCGATTTTCTTCTTATCGCGCAAAGCCGCCTCATAATCTGCCTTTGTACGGAACTGCCGCCCTTCGACCGTATGACCTTCCGCCATGCCGCATTTCTCCTTTATAATATATGGTTCTTTCCCTGTATATGTGCTCCTTCATCCATCACCACACACATTCTATTTTACTATACCTTGAAATTAATTCAAGTCTTTTATCAATATATTGTAGCACATTTTTTGACTTTTTTCAAAATTTTTTCCATTTTCTTTCCGCCTCCCCAAAAAAGTCCCCGAAAACAGGCATTTCTCCCATCCGCTCCAAAAGTGCAAACGAAAAGCCCAAAGATGATAATCCCGGGCTTTCCGCTCCCATTTGCATGGAAACAACAAAATCGTATGTCTGTGAACTTCATTATATCACGGAAACGCTTATCATGCAAGACGAAAATTGATTTCCATGCATTTGCCAAAGCAGCCGGCAAAATCCCCTCAAATATTCTCAATCTGCCAATCCACCGGCTCCACCCCGTTTTGCTCCAAAAATCCATTAACGGCGCTGAAATGCTTACAGCCAAAAAAACCGCGGAAAGCGGAAAGCGGACTTGGATGCGGCGCTTTCAAAATCAGATGTTTGGGATTGGTCAGCATCGGTATTTTACTTTGCGCCGGTTTGCCCCATAACAGGTATACGACGGGACGGTCCTGCGCATTCACCGCTTCAATGACAGCATCCGTAAACTGCTCCCAACCCCTTCCCTGATGGGAATTTGCCTGGTGCGCCCTCACCGTAAGCACCGTATTCAAAAGCAGTACCCCCTGATCCGCCCATTTCTTCAAATATCCGTTATTCGGAATAAAACACCCCAGGTCGTCGCGCAGTTCTTTATAAATATTCTGTAAGGACGGAGGTATTTCCTTTTGGTCGGGAGGCACCGAAAAACTCAGCCCGTGTGCCTGATGTTCATTATGGTAAGGATCCTGTCCTAACAAAAGCACCTTCACCTTACCCAGCGGGGTAAAATGAAATGCATTGAAAATATCGTCCGCCGGAGGATAAACCACAACTCTCCCGTATTCTTCCTGTACAAACTGAAACAACTGTCTGTAATATGGCTTTGCAAATTCCGGTTTCAGGAAATCCAGCCAATCGTTCTGTATCATAGCCATAAAAATACCCCTTATCTTATGTTCCGTCCTGTATTCTTACCGGTACGCCCCGCGAAGCAAGATATTCCTTTACTTCGCATATTTCCAGTTCCTTATAATGGAACAGGGAAGCCGCCAGCGCCGCATCCGCCTTTCCCTCTGTCAGCGCATCGTAAAAATCCCCGCATTTTCCTGCACCGCCGGAGGCAATCACCGGTATGGACACACGTTCCGCTATCCTTTTCGTCAGTTCAATATCATAACCAGCCTTCGTCCCATCGCAGTCCATACTGGTTAAAAGGATTTCCCCTGCACCAAGACGGTCTGCCTTTACCGCCCATTCCACCGCATCCAGCCCGACGTCAATCCTTCCTCCGTTTTTATAGACATTCCAGCCCGAACCGTCCGCCCTGCGTTTGGCATCGATTGCCACCACCACGCACTGGCTTCCAAATTTCTCCGCCGCTTCGGAAATCAGGTCAGGACGGTTCAGTGCCGAAGAATTTACCGCAACCTTATCCGCTCCTTCCCGCAAAATGGCTTTAAAGTCCTCCACGCTGCGGATACCGCCTCCCACCGTAAAAGGAATGAACACCTTTTCTGCCACACGCCTTACCATGTCCACCACGGTATCCCTACCGTCCGAAGAAGCCGTGATATCCAAAAATACCAGTTCATCCGCCCCCGCCCTGTCATAGGCAGCCGCTATTTCCACCGGATCGCCGGCATCCTGTAAATTCACGAAATTAACACCCTTTACCACCCTTGCATTATGTACGTCCAAACAGGGGATAATCCGTTTCGTATGCATTTACGCACCCTCCTTGCGTATGTTCAGGAAGTTCCTTAACAGTGCCAAACCGACTTTGGAACTTTTCTCCGGATGGAACTGGCAGGCGAACACATTTCCCTTTTCCACGGACACATGAATCGGAATCCCATATTCCGTAGTCGCCGTCACGATATCCGCATCTGCCGCCTTTACATAATAAGAATGGACAAAATACACGTATGAGTCTTCCGCCACCCCTTCAAACAGCCTGCCGGACTTCGGGTATTTTAAGGAATTCCAACCGATTTGGGGAATCTTAAGTCCTCCGCTCTCCGGTATCCGCAGGATTTCCCCCTTCAGAATACCGAGTCCGTCCACTCCCGGGGATTCCCCGCTGCGTTCAAACAAAAGCTGCATTCCCAAACAGATGCCAAGGAATGGGGTTCCGGTTTCCACCACTTCCCCCATGACATCCTCTAAACCATAATCCCGTATCTTCCTCATCGCGTCCCCGAAAGCACCCACTCCCGGCAGAATCACCCGGTCCGCTTTTAAGAGCAGCTCCCTGTCCCTTGTCAGACACGTTTCCTCCCCAAGAAAGTGAAGCGCTTTCTCCACACTTTTTATATTGCCTGCATCGTAATCAATAATCCCTGTCATATACCGCCGTTCTCCATTGCCCTTCCGCCGGATATCCCTCCCGGCATTCCGTATTACTGGTGTATCTGCACATCCAAGGGCTGCCGTATCCCCTGGATCATCTGCCCCTGGCTGTTGCCGCCGGAATTGGAGTCCGTACCGTACCCACCGGAAAAATCAACGGCATTTCCATCCGTACCGGTATCCGTCTCCGCCGGATTTTCCTCCGCAGCAGGTTCTTCCTGGGATACCATTGTATCCGTCATTTCAAGCGTATTCTCCGGCTGCAACACGGAAGTATCTCCGTCCGTATCCGCCGGATTATCCCCTGTTGAATCCGAAACGCTGCCGTCAGGTATCTCATTTTCCGGCGTATCCTGTTCTTGCGGTATTTCCTGATTTTCCTGGTTTCCGGCATCTTCCTCCATGCCGTCCAGTACATTATCCGGTGTATCCGCCGTATCCACAAAGAAATCCTGTTCTTCGGGAAGAACATCCGCCGATGTCCGGTCTTCCGCATACGGATTCGTAAATGGCGTACCGTTCACCACCGATTCCAGCTTTCTTGTATAAGTCACATCATCATAATCGATGATAACCTGTGCCATATGCTCCGTAATCCCATATTTATCATTGAGTATGTTCAACATCGTCTCATAAATGGCATTTACTTCCTGTGTCACATGGTATTCTTCCGCATCCAGCATGATATCCGGATACCTCTGTATCCCCATCATCAGCGCGTCCAGCGCACGCACTCCTTCGCCAATGGCAAGGTAATTGTGGTATGCCTCCAGTTTACGGTTCATTTCCACGATAATCTTGGACTGATTGTAAATAATGGTATCGCTGTTATCCAGCTTCTTGCCATACAGCAATTCATATGCCCTGGCATAATCCGACTGGTAATACGCATCCCGTGCACTCTTTTTATCAAAAAATGCCGGTACAATGCTGCAGAATACGATAATCATTGCCAAAAGGGTTATGCACAGCCCGGCAATTACTGCCACACTTTTTTTGGAAACCTTTTTCGCAGGTCTTGCGGGCTCCGTTTCCAGTGTGTCCGCCGCTGCATTTTTTTCTTTCTTTTCTTTTTTCTTCTTCTCTTTCTTTTCCTTCTTCCCCTTCTGCTTTCCTTCTTCTCCCTCGTCGTCGCCGTCTTCTTCTTTTCCTTTTTTCCCCTTATCTTTCTTTTTCTTCTTTTTCTTATCTTCTTTTTCCAGTTCCTCTAAAATACTCTTGTTTTCATCCGACGGTTCCAGTCCTTCTTTTGCTTCTTCTTCCTCATCCTCGTCCGTCTCGGTCAGAAATGCAATCAGTTTCGTAAAGAAATTCGGTTTTTTCTCCGTTTCCTCGCCTTCTCCGCTTTCAGCATCCGTTTCCTTACCGTCCTTTTTTTTCCCGCCGAAGCGCTTCTTCTTTTTCCTGCCTTTTCCTTCCTTTTCTTCTCCGGCTTCTTCCCCTGCCGCTGCCTCCGCAAGCTCCGCAGCAGCCTGCTCTGCAGCCGCATTTTCCGCCTCTATTTCATTGGACATGCTGTCCAGCAAAGCAAGCATATCTTCCTCGGTATTAATTTCAATGGCGGCTTCTTCCTCCATGGCTGCCGCATCCGCCGCCGCAAACATCGCATCCACATCATCATCGGAAATCAGCCCGTCTTCCGTTCCGGTTTCTTCCGGGCCGCCCAATTCGTCTTCTCCCGGTTCCACCACATCAAAATCTTCTATGGCGAAATCATCCACTGCTTCTTCTTCCGCCGGTATTTCCGGCTCTATTTCCTCCGGTTCCAAATTCTCAAGCGGTTCTTCCTCGCCGAAATCTTCCAGTGCAAAATCATCCAGCGGCGCTTCTTCCTCCGGACTCTCCGGCTCTGCTTCCTCCGGTTCCAAATTCTCAAGCGGTTCTTCCTCGCCAAAGTCTTCCAGCGCAAAATCATCCAGCGGCGCTTCTTCCTCCGGACTCTCCGGCTCTGCTTCCTCCGGTTCCAAATTCTCAAGCGGTTCTTCCTCGCCAAAGTCTTCCAGCGCAAAATCATCCAATGATACATCTTCCGCCATCCCGTCCGCGGATTCCCCATCCGCTCCGCCTTCAGCCACGTCTGCCAAATTATCCGTATCCTCTATCGCTAGCCCTAAATCATCCAAAGAAGGAGTTTCCCCGCTTTCCGTATCCAAATGTTCGGACTCTCCTTCATCCTCTGCGATGGATTTCAGTAAATCGTCTAAGTATTCTTCATCTGAACTCATGAAACACCCTCACATTCTTTTATGTATTATTCTCAACGCTATTAGTTTACCATATATGCGCCCATTAGACAAACCCATTTGTAAGAAAATCTACCGGTTTTTCCTTTATTTTATATCCCCTGTCCTTCATTTCCTCCGTCAACTGGTATAATTTACTGTGTACGCGGAAAAAAGTGGATTTTTCGTTAAAAAATACCATCTTTTCAAAAGGCCAACGGATGATGCCGGGATACTTCATTCCAACCCCCAGCTCCAATACACACAGTTTCCTGTTCACGGTTCCCTGCAGCCATTTCCGGTAGCTGCCCCACGCCCCAAGATAACCTTCCTCCACATAATTCGGCGCCATAATGTTATTAGGCGCCATCGGTCCTGCACATACCGGACAAAGCGGCGGCTCCACTTCCGCATAATTCCCGCTTCCATCCAGGCAACTCCTGATTTCCTGCATCAAATGCTCCTCCCTGTCATAGACCTTCTGCCCGCATCCCTGTGCACACTGCCAAAAGCGGTACCCGCCGCAGGGAGTAACAATCCGGTCTTCCCGTAATCCGGCATCATAAATAGAATCATCCGTCCGCGTGGAGACCACAAAATAATTTTTGTCTTGAATCATTTTCCCTAACACCTGATAAGCTGCCATTACCCTATGGCTCCTGCCGTTTTCCTTATGGATTTCCCCTAAAAACGGTACCATCCACCGGAACTGTCCTGCTCCATTGGTCTGTTCCGTAAAAACGGCATATTCCACGCTTTCCTCCGCTTTCCCTTCCGGTATGCCAAATTCTTCCCCGATACCAACCAAAACCATGTCCGCATCCTGCACGGTCTTTTGCATAAAATCTTTCATATTTATATTGTTTTCCATATTTTCTCTCCCTCCCTTCCTCGTTCATCATCCCTGCCCGCCGCGCGGCCCATATACCGCTATCGCAGGAATTTCCAAGACAAAAGCCGGGACATCATCCCGGCTTTCACATTCTTTTTCATAATTCCATCGGAACTTTCCTACTGGAATAAACCGTCTATAATCTGAACCAAATTACCAATCTCCGGTTTGGAAAGCTGCGCATCCGCCCCCAGCGACTCACCTTTCCGCTTCATCTCGTCATTTACCAGTGATGAGAAAATTACCACAGGAATATCCTTTGTTTCCTCATCTTCCTTAATCAATTTCGTAAGACGGTGTCCATCCATCACCGGCATCTCAATATCCGTAATGACACACTGCACATGCTGCTTTAAGGTTCCGTCCTCCTTACACTGCGTAATAACATTATATGCCTGCTGTCCGTTTTCGGTATGGATAAGATTTGTATATCCCGCCTGCTTCAGGGAATCCACAATCAGTTTATTTAACAACGGGGAATCTTCCGCAATCAGGATGGCAATATCCCTTTGTGCCCGGTCGCCCAATGCATCAATTTCAGAAATCTTCAATCCCGTTTCCGGATTAATATCGGTAACAATCTTCTCGAAATCCAAGATGATAATCAATTCGCCGCCGATTTTAATAATACCCGTGGAAATTCCATCTTCACTGGTAGATACTGTGGAACCCGGCTTAATAATCTGATTCCAGGAAACCCTATGTATCCCCAATACCGTATCCACATGGAACGCAATATCCAACTGATTGAAATTCGTTATGATAAATAAAGAAGTCGCCTTCTCTTTTTCCTCATAATCCCTCATCTGAAGACAATTCCTTAAATTAATCGCCGTAATCATCGTATCTCTCGGCATAAAAATTCCTTCTATACTCGGATGGGCATTCGGTACCGGAGTAACATTCTGATATGTTATAATCTCTCTGATTTTTGCCACATTAATCCCGTAATGCTGTCCCTCCAGTAAAAATTCCAATACCTCTAACTCATTCGTACCATTTTCAAGCAGAATATTCGTATCCATTTTTGTCCACCTCACACATTTATTAGTAAATTACCCACCAGCGTAGCACGTTAAAATCATTATAGCACATATTTA